>JAKQFZ010000153.1 GCA_029558215.1 Candidatus Omnitrophota bacterium | reverse complement strand
GTAAATACGCTGTCGCATTGCGCGCCGCGCACCATCACTTCCATAGCCTGCAAAGTTGGAGGAGTCTGGGTTGTGAAGTAAACAGTATTTCCGTGGAGCAGCTTCTTCAACTGCTGCATGGATGACTTGTCTGCCTCTGTTATGAACCCTACTATCTTCGCCATGCCTTATTCCTCACCTTCGATGCGAAGAACCTTGTCATGGATCTTGTCGATGACATTGAGTTGTCGACCGGAGAAGCTGGGATTCTGCTCCGTCTCAAGTTTATCCTCGATGTCAATGGCAAAGTTGGTTTCCCATTCATTGAGAAGATTGTCGCGCGCAGCAGCCGCGTTACGCTTGATCATTTCAAGAATCGTGTAAGACTTAGGCACAGCATTCTCCCTCTTGTTGTAGCATCGGATCAGATAAGGGCCGGCAAACTTCATCGTCGCCGGCCCTTATATGCTCCGTAGTCATGAGTTGGCAGGGTTACAGATTACCTAACCGTATTCATCTTGGCGCTGGAGCGGGCGCCTGCGATCACATCCACGACTGTGTACCCTGCAAGACACAGCATTGTAGACGTGAGTAAGTAGCGCCGAAATCAGCAGAATCGCGTACATGCAGGGGCGATCAGTTGACGAATTCGACGCCGATGATGTTGGCGTACTTCTTGTCATCCTTCTCGGTCGGCTTCTTGCACGCCACACGAACCAGCGAACCGTCCGCCATCGACAGGATTTCGGTGTTGGTCATCTCCTCGTCAGCCTTGCCCATGCCGATCTTGAAAGAAGTCAGCATGTTGCGGAGCCGGCCTTGACCGATCTCGTCATTGAGCTTGAACAGCGTGCTGCAAATGTCGCCCGGATTCGGAATATCTTCCTGCTCCACGCCGTCACCCAGCGTCATTTCGCCATCTTCGGTCAGCTTGAATTCGACAGCGAAATACGGCTCGTCCTTCAGCTCACGCAGACCTTCCTTCGGATCGCACTTCAGTTCGCACAGGAAAGAACCCTGCGGGAA
>JAKQFZ010000148.1 GCA_029558215.1 Candidatus Omnitrophota bacterium | reverse complement strand
CAGCCGTTCAAATGAACTCTTGACCACCCAAAGTCTGCCCTATCATGGAACATACGAATTTTCCGTCGGCAGAACAAGGGATATCATTCACGTGTGGAAGGAAGTTGTCAATATCACATCCAATGAGGGAGACTACTCCAGTTTCTTGGATTGCCCGTCGGATCCGATATAGCCTAGATCACTCAGCCGCTTGAATATCTCATCTCTATACGAATCGCCAGTTGGTGGAGCAGACGCCTTTCGATCCAGTGTCATCTCCACAAATCGGGTTGGATTGTCCCTTCTCCACTGATCATGAAAAAGCATCTCCATGGGTTTCTTAGGTAGCTGGGTCGGTACGGGAACGCCCATGAGATAAAGTAATGTCGGCAAGAAATCCAGCGAGTCCGACTGCATCGCACAGTAACCACTTTCTACACAGCGCCCTCTATAGAGGAAAATACCACCTTCGTAATCGTGCGTCGGACCTGGCAAGGCTGTTCCATGGTCAGATGCCAGCACGACAACAGTATCCTTGGGAACAACCGAGATGAGTTCCCCAATCATCTCATCTACCCTCTCGTAGTACCGGCGAAGCACCTCGTCATCTTCGAGACTGCCCGCAAACCGATGGCCAATAACATCAAGTCCTGCGAGATATATCGCGAAAAAGTCTGTCGGATACTCTTGAAGCAACCTCTTGCCAATCTGGAAGAAAATGTCATCGGCAGCAAAAGCCCATTTCGTCTCGTTTATCTGCCATGCTTTTGCGCCCTCGCGTTCGGGATATCCAGCAAAAACCCGCTCAGTTGTCGCCAAGGCTGTATTCTTGCCCTTCTCCATAAGCAATCGCAGGGTGTTGCTGTCACCCAAACCCAGTTCGGGTGGATAGACCAGATCTGGTCGATCTGCATAGAACGTTCCCTTCCCTGTCAACTGCTCACCACCCTGGTTGACATCCAGCGAGGCGTACGACGAGATCATGTAGCCACGAACGGCCTCAGCAGGCCATGTCGCAAACCAACCGACAATACCGACCGTTCTGCCCTGTTCCGACAGGATGTTCCACAGTGCTTTCTTCTTTCGCATTGTGCTGGAAACAGAAAGAAAACGCTTGGAGTCTGAATCATTTGGATCGTAGTCGGGGTTCTCCGCAGTAAACGCCTCAATACCATGTTGCTGGGGGAGAAAACCCGTGGCTATTGATGTCCAGATCGCCGGAGAATTGTCTGAGACGCTCTTCTGAGTACCCCAGGCGGAATCTCGCTTGAGGGCGGCGATATTTGGAATTCTGCCCTGCTGTATCATTGGATCGATATTGTCCCAGTCCGCCGCATCCACCCCAATAAACAAGACTTTTGCATGCTCCTCGGAAGGCGTAGGCGGTGGCCAGACGTAGGTATCGTGCGCCTGTTTCCCGCAGTTACAGAGAACAAGTATGCTTAGAGAAACCAACAACAGACATATCGAACATTTCATCATTGCACTCCTTGTATCGAACATAGTCAAGGCTTCTGGGCAAGTCAAGTTCTGGGTAGTACTCGGCTCACTTTGCCTGTTGGAGCAAGTTCGCTATATTGGTATCTGTAAGAAGAAGCAAATGCCGGAGGTATGAACGAATGAAACCAAGGCTGCTCCTGATACTGAGCATCATCTTCGCCACACTGTGTGGTTGCTCCGAAAAACAGGACGCGTCGCAAAGACCTTCCGCAGACGTGGTCAAGACTCCAATAGCAGCGCCAAAGGTCGTCGCAAAGTTCAATGGTGGGCTGATCACCGACAGCGACTTGGCGGATGCGGAAGAGTTCTGGTACTCAATGAGTATGGACCGTTCGAGTCCACAGACTGCCATCCCGCCCACAGACAGTAGCGACCTGATCCGAATGGTTGCAGCACAATCCGTGCTTGCAAAACGAGCGAGAGAAAACGGGCTCAATGAGAGTCCTGTGTTTCTTGAAATGTTCAAAAGAGCGGCGAGCAGGTTGGTAGTGATGGCCTATCGCCAGAAACAGGCACAAGATGTTTCACAGGATGAAGCCATGGCGTA
>JAKQFZ010000136.1 GCA_029558215.1 Candidatus Omnitrophota bacterium | reverse complement strand
AACAGGCTCTCGGGGGCTTGCCAAATAGGCCGTTCCGATTGCGTTCGGTTCGCGAGTTTCCCTTGCCTGTTCCATCCTGCTTGCTTGTTCACTTGTCTGCGATTTCGTACGCTATCTCGGATCGGATCTGCTCCAGTTGCTCTGGAGCCTGGCAGTACTCTGTCATGGAGGTGACCAATCTGGAGATCATCTCTTCGGCCTTTCTATCGCCGCGTCGCTCTTGCAGGATGGTCAGATATTCGAAATCCTCGATACCGTCTCGAATGATCAGCATCCTCTGGGAAAGCACTGGACCGTCGAAACCGACCTTGTTTCCAGGGTAGAACAAGGAACCATCTCCATAGATGTTTGGATTGATAAACTTGACCGTTGCCATGTCCGTCCATGGGTCGTTGCCTGTTCCCTGTGAGGGATCAGAGTTCCAATAGGTTGTACACCAATACAGCAGACCCTCAACGTGGTTCATCTTCTGCTGCCAGAACAGCATTCGATGCTGCATCCCGGACATCTCCACAAAGAAGTTGCAGTAGGGACTCCCCGGGCCACAGCACACATACCACCAGAGAGTGTCACCACGATTCTTCATTTTGTGATATTGCTCTCGAACGACGGGATCCAAGTCATAGTGATGCGAGCTGATACACCAGATGTTCACGTCATCCGCTGCCAGATCGAAAATGCTCTTGGTTTCATCGAACTCCGGGCGGCGAAAGAAGGGAGAGACAATCCGGGCGTCAGGGGCGAATGACTTCACGCGCTGGGAAGTCTGGCGAAGTCGCTGATACTGCTCTTCATTGCACGGTTCATCCTGGATGTAGAAGTACCCCTTCGACCACCAGCCCCTGTCTTTGAGAAGGCGGATCGTTTCTGCCAGTTCGTCATCGTTTTCCGAGTATTCGATAACGAAGCTCGTGAGACGGGGATCTTCAAGAAAACGCCTTGTTTCACGTGAGGAGTAGGGAGCCGGAATATGAAAGGGAGAGAGTCCATAGTCGAGCATCATCGCACAGTATTTCGCCGCCAATTCCTGCGCCCTCACGCTCTGCATCTCCAAACCGTGCGCTTGGGCGATGAGATCTTTGATGTAGCCAAACGCTGTCACACAACTGGGCTTTTTCGGAAGAGAGAAGTCCCAGACCGTAAGCGTCAGTGTTGTCTGTGTCTTACCCCCTTCCCATTCGATCTGTACCGGAGCCGTGTAGATGCCGGCCCGCGCATTTCGAGGAACTCTGACGATGACGAATATGGGAAGATTCTTCCCGGGTTCAACGTCTATCTGATCCAACAACGGCAGAGGGTCTGGAGCCGAACGCCCATGCACTGGCATGGGGACATAGCACGCATAGCGAACCTCGATGTTTCGATTTGAGATGGAGCCGATTCGACGGCGACGCAGATGACCCGTACACACGCGCACGCCTCGCAAGGGTTTGCTGGCGGAGAGAACAAGTTGCGCCGCCTCGTATTCACCACGCGCTGCAGCGATGGACAGGGAGGATGCTGCGCTCTCAGGTCTTGCATCTGCCTGTCCGACCTTTGTTGAACTGTGCGCCGCCCAGAACTCAATGCTTTCATCACTCATCAGGCAATCTCCTTTCGACACGAAAACCATGGCAGCAATAATCATGACCCAAATCGAGTGTCTCATTCCAATGCCTCCATCTATGCGCATCGGGCGGTCTGATACCGTCTCCGGCGTTCCCAAGAGTCTACACTTGTATGGATTTGGTGCGCAAGAGAGTACGAGCACGGAGGAGCAGTCGGAATCTCGGGTGGCGCAAAGGGCAGAGGCTTTCGGCCTCCATACTTGGTTTGTATTAACCGAGCCATCAAGACTCACTTCAGACCGAAAGCCAACTCTCTTTCTTCACCAACCGAGACTATTTGCGACTTCACCCCAGAACATTATCGAATTTGCCGCCTTTGATTTCATATGCTAGATTATGCGCATAATGCAGACGGCCTATATTGAGACGACAGTTGTCAGTTACTACACGGCGAGACGATCGCAAGATGCGGTGATAGCGGGACATCAGGAAGCCACAATTAGGTTTTGGGAGCTGCTTGGCAAGGCTATTGAGGCGTATATCTCCGACCTGGTTCTTCAGGAAGCTGAGAAGGGCGACCCCGAACAGGCTATCCGCCGTCTGAACGCGATGGCCCCCTTCGCCGTTCTCGATGTTGAGGCAAAGGCGCAAGACCTGGCCCGGATTCTCATTTCCTACAAGGCCATCCCTGAAGGATGCGCTGGCGATGCGTTGCACATTGCCATTGCGGCAGTGAATGGGCTGGAATTGCTTGTCACCTGGAATTTCAGTCACATTAATAATCCCATAACCAGAATACTGATTCGGCAATGTGTAGAGAACGCAGGTTTTGCTTGTCCTGAGATTTGCTCGCCAGATGAGCTGCTTGGAGGTGAATCATGAAGGACCCAATCGTAGAGGAAGTACGCAAGTTTCGCAAAGAGCATTCGGAGCGATTTGGGAATGACCTAGACGCCATTTGTGAAGACCTTCGACGCCACCAAGCGCTCTCCGGCCATAGGATTGTGAGACTGCCTGCCCGAAGGTTAGAGAATACCACAACCCGTCAATCTCTGAAGAGCCAGTAGACTCGTCCAGATGAACCGGCTCTCTGTGATTGACGCTCTTTGCTCGAGAAATCCAGACCTCGTTTGAGTCGGTCTCGTTCATGTTGCAGCAAAGTCAGTATGTTCCCTCAGCTGGAAATCTGGAATAGCTCATTCTACCCTCGGGTGTCAGCAAGCAAAATCAATAGAGTTGTTTTGGGATACGGGGTGTGCCCCTCTCAATCTCTCGTCCCAGTTGCTCGGTTCTTGCTTTGCCTCTATCGTCCTCTGCGACGATGTCAGGAATAGCCTTCTATCGTCAGAACGGATGTAGACTATGAATGCAGTTTCGACCAAGCCCATTGAAACCCTTCCCGAACTTGTTCTGAAGCCGAACAAGGACAAAGCGATACGGAACTTGCACCACTGGGTGTTCTCAGGAGCGGTTGCATCACTTTCGCCAAAAACACCGGATGGAGGATTTGTCTCCGTCTGGTCGCATGGAAAGGAGTTTCTTGGGATCGCCTACGTCAACCGTCGGGCTTCGATTTTGGCACGCATGATTGCTTTCGAACCGGTCGTGCCTCTTGAGGCGATTTCACGCTCCATGGACGAGGCAATTGCGCTCAGGAAGAGGCTTATTGATGATGAGGAGATTTCTGCCTACCGACTGATCAACGCCGAAGGGGATCGGTTGCCTGGTTTGACGGTTGACCGTTACAACGACACGCTTGTCGTCCAACTGGGAACGCTTGGCATGGATATTGTCCGAGACGAGATTGCCGGACTGCTTTCCACCAAGTTGCATCCACTGACGATTCTTGAACGCTCAGACTCCGCTTCTCGTCGGGAAGAGGGACGCTCAAACAAAGAAGGTCTTCTCCAAGGAGAACCTGTGCAACAGATGACCATCCGCGAGAATGGTATGTTGTTCCATGTAGATCCCCTTAAGGGTCAGAAGACAGGTTTTTATTTGGATCAACGCGAGATGAGAAAACTGGTGAGGCGGTGGGCATCAGGCAGGAAGGTGCTCAACTGCTTTGCCTACACAGGTGGTTTCTCTGTCGCGGCAGTGATGGGTGGAGCACTTCGAGTGGATTCGGTTGACTCATCCACTTCCGCCTTGGAACTGGCACGAGAGAACCTTGCCTTGAACGGTGTGAATCCAGGGGATCACGGTTTTGTCGTGGACGATGTCTTTCGGTTTCTGCGCGAGTCGAAGGAGACCTATGGGATGGTGATTCTTGATCCCCCTGCCTTTGCCAAGAGAAAGACCGACATCATCTCAGCCTGCCGTGGGTACAAGGATATCAATCGTCTGGCACTGGAGAAGATGGAATCGGGGGGGCTGCTCCTGACGTGTTCCTGTTCCTATCATGTGGATGAGAAACTCTTCCAGCAGGTTGTGTTCGAGGCTTCGGTTGAGGCAGGACGCAAAGCAAGGATAATCCAGCATCATCACCACGCAGTGGATCATCCGGTCAACATCCATCATCCGGAGAGCCACTATCTGAAGAGCCTTTTGCTTTATGTGGAGTGAAACAAGCCGCGCTTAGTCAGTCTTTCTGGCTTCATCAATCAGGGCGACGAGGTTTTCAACCGGAACGTCAACCTGAAGTGAGATCCCAGGTTCGAGGATGTACCCCCCTCCGTTTCCCATCGTCCGCTTCAAACGTCGAACTTCCTCACGAATATCCTCCGGCGTTCCATAGGGAAGCAAGTCCTGCGTTCGCACACCCCCGCAGAAGGTCAGATCCTGCCCGAATTCCCGCTTGAGTTTTTCGATGTCCATGGCTTCAGGCTGAATCGGATGCAGAACATCCAAACCGATGTTGATCAGATCTCGGATGATCGGAAACACATTGCCACAGGTATGATGAAATACCGTTCTTTGGTGTCGTTTGGCGAGCGCATAGATCTCCTTCAGCATCGGTCGGACAAAACGCCGCCACTCTTCGGGTGAAATCAGCATCGCCTTTTGTGTTCCATAATCGTCGCTGAGGGCGATGCCGTCAAATTCAAATCGCGCAAAGAGAATCTCCATGGTTCTCAGGATGTAGTCAGTGATGCCTCGGAGCAGGCGTTTGACCAAATCCGGCTTCAAGATCACATCCAGGAGCAGATTCTCCATCCCGCGCATGAACGTGGCTCGCTCCCAGAGATCGCCGACCCAGATGAACGTGTAGCAGCCCTTGTTTGTCTCCAGCCAATCGGGCAGGGTGGCGTACCGGTACTCGGCATTCGGGTCGGGGAATGTGTAACCTCTCAGGCTTGGCTCGAGGAGGCATGGGCCTGTGGGAGAACCCCGATCAATGTCATTGGTAGACCACACGACGCCGTATTCATCTCGTATGCTCTCCCCGTATTCACTTCGGGAGGCGTACAGGGGCTTGATCGAATTCAGTCCCGTCATGCGGATGGGGAAACTGAGTATCTGTTCCAAAGGAGAGCCACCGTAGTGCTTCTCGACCTTCTGTCTTGCCGGTGGTGAAAACGCGAAATTGTACGGGACAGCGCCAGTGTCCTCATGTGCCAATGTACGTTGAATCCATTCCCGATTATTCATCATCTTTTCGAATGCCTCATCTTCTCAAGGAGTGCTGTCGCGCCAGGATTTTCGAATCAGGATCTGCCCCTTCGTGGTGCGACGGTTGGAAGGCAAATCCAAAGCAGGGCCTCTGACTTCACATTTGAGGAACAGGCGTTCCTCGGACGTTTTCGTGCGGAATACATCTTTCGGAACTTGCATCCAGTATTCCGTCCAGGAGTCATTCTTTCCGACGTGAAAGGTTGAACGTGTCTCGTCGAAGACGGTGGCGCCTTCCTGTGAGGCTCCTTTCAACAGTGCCACCGAAAGGATTTCCAGCCCCACCGCCCCCGAGGTGAATTGGAAGGTGACGTCAAACTGCCCATCGCTTGTCACGAAGTCTGAAATATCCGCCCATAGAACTGCTTCAGGATTGTTGCGAAAATCTTCAGACTTCCATTCCTGAATAAGCCGAGGGCTGTATTCGGGACTTGGATCTTCAATGCCAAGGCTGGACGACAAAGCTGTGGCGGCAGCCGCTGTTTTCGAGAAGACGTTGACCGTGTCACGGTACCGGGAAGGAAGGGCACCTGGATTCACAATTGCTCCCCAACGGTAGAGTGCTCCTGTGACTTGCCGTGCGGCCTCTCGAACCTGTGCGGTTCCCTGCACGAAAGCCTGGAGCGCTTCTTCTTCAGAAAGCGTCTTGGCGTCTGCCATCTGCTTCAGACCTTGGAGAAACCGAAGGGTGTTCAGGACGGACAACGACTCTT
The DNA here is from genome assembly GCA_029558215.1 of Candidatus Omnitrophota bacterium. Classification (GTDB taxonomy): domain Bacteria; phylum Hinthialibacterota; class Hinthialibacteria; order JAKQFZ01; family JAKQFZ01; genus JAKQFZ01. Next base: position 6,794 of record JAKQFZ010000136.1, on the reverse strand, counting down.
CGATCATCTCCGCACTTTTTTCGATACGAGCCAGATGCAGGGCTCTTTCAGCCAGAACAATATCCTCTTCAAAGTGCTCCTTCGTTGGAAATTCTCCGAGCAGGCCCTGTCCGAAAACCATGTCCGGAATCGTCTCTAGGATGTTTTCCGACTTCTTTCCATCTTTCGGAATGACGGGCATGGTGGGATTGTAAAGAAGAGTGAGGAGTACCCGGCTTCCAGCAATATCCCAACCGACAGTGCCGACGATCTGAGCCCATTCCGCAAAACGGTCAGGGTTGGAAACGCCTTTTCGCCGAGCGTAGACTTCCGCGAATTCAGTTGGCGTTCTGCCCTTGCTGTTCCAACTCCATTCAGCTGCCGCGGTCACGTTGAATTCGTAGAACCGATTCGACGGGGTTGCGTAACCGATGAGGCAATGAAGTTTCTTGTCGGCAAACTCCTTCATTCGGGTATGGATGAACTGGGGACCCGTGAACGGAAAGACGGAACGCGAGGAGTTTGTCAGTTGTGGGTACACTCCCAACCAGCGACCGGATGCCGAGAACTGCTCCAACAAGGGAATGATCATGGGCTTGTGGGAACTGTCATAGGTCTTCGAACCGTCATAGAAACTGAGTTTGGTGTCCGTATTCAGCACTTCAATAATCCGGTCATTGACAGGATAGCTGCCTTGAGACGTCAGCAGTCGAAGTGCCCCGTCTGATCTTGTCATTCGGGCTTGGCTGAATGCGTTCTGGATGCACTCCACTTCTCGGACGTAAGGTTCTTTGCCAGCGCAACTTGTGCAGAAGCAGGGCGCTGCGTCTTCAGAAAGCCAGACCATGATTTCCGTGACTTCGCCAGTCGAAAGAATCTGTTTCATCCATTGAGAGAGGATTTCTGTGGCCTTGGGCTGTGAGAAACAGACAGCGGGTTTGAAGTCCGTTGGGAGCGATGTATGGGGATCCGGGGTTGCAGCCAGTTCTGGGAAGAATTGGAACATCTGGGTCGGGGCGAGCTGCTCCAGATGCATGATGATCGGTACGACTTTGATTCCCAGTCGTTTGGCCGTGTCGAGTGTCTTCTGATCGAGAGACGCCGTTGGATGATGTTGTTCATCAAAACCGAGATTTGCATGCACCTCCACGACATTCATTTTTCGTTCGGAAAGCCACGGGAGATCGGATGTGCAGTTGCCACCCCACTGCCCGCGCTCAGCCAGATCAGGCCAGTCCAGAACGGATGCACCTGGAAACACTACCGACTCACCGATCTGATCCTCTGTGGGAAGCATCTGGCTCAGAGTTCGGGCAGCATAGAGGAGTCCGACAGGTGTATTCGCGACAAGCAGAAGCCCGTCAAAACGGCCGTCGTGCTCTTGGGGTTCAATGGCATAGGCCTGATCCGAGTTCGGAACTCGTGCCAGTGACTCCAGCACGGAGCGCGGGCAGGATGGATCTGAATCGGATGTCAGAACCATTCTGATCTCAAAGCCGTTGCTGCCCGTGTTGAAGGGTTTCAGAATCCCTTTCGCTGTTTGCAGAACAGGGCTCTGACCTTCTGGCATTGTGACAAGCATGCGCCCTGCTGGAACTGTGGCACTTCCATTGATGCTGATCTTCTTTGGAAGTGGCAGCAGTCGCTCTGTCCATTCCGAAGAAGACTCCTGCGCCCTAGCACAAACAGGGTAAATCATCAGATACAGAGAACACAGCACAGCACAGGCAAGAGACTGCGCGAGAGAACCACTGATGGTCATTGAACAAACCTCATCTACAGACAAAGGATCCCAATCGTCTACCATTCACAATAGTACATCTTGCCAGTCAGGACAAGCTCGCGTGGCTTCGTTTCCGATGTGCCTATCGAGCACTGGTGGGCAATGTGCATTCACGTAGCTGTCAGTTGGCAAATCCACAGGCGCAAACTTTCAGCGGGTCGTCCGCTTTTCGGACTGCCATCGAAGATAGCGTGAGAACTCTTCTTCGAAATTCGGTGTAAAGACACCCGTTCCCAGATTTGCCTGAATTTCCTCAAGCGTCCAGAATCTGCCTGTTTCAAGTTCTTCCACGTCCATTGAGAAGGGGCCGTCGTATCGGCACAAGAAGGTGCGAACGAGTTCTGATTCCCTGTCCGAACGCCAAGGGTAGTCGTAGAGTTTCTCCAGACTCAGTCCGTGAATGCCGAGTTCTTCGTCTGCTTCCCGTTTGGCGGCGCGTTCGTAGCTTTCTCCGACATTAAGATGTCCACCGACGGACGTGTCCCATTTCCCAGGTTGGATGTCCTTGGTTGCAGAGCGTTTCTGAAGAAAGATGTCTCCGTTGCCGTTCACCACAAGAATGTGCACAGCCCTGTGGAGCAGGGAGGGATTCCTGTGAACTTCTTCGCGTCGGGCGGTGTCATAGACGGTGCCCTGCTTGTCAACGACCTCAATCCATTCATCATGCTGTTTCTTGGCGCTCATCGTACACAGACCTCCCTGTTGGCTGCCGGCATCAAGAGCCGTTGTTGTCAAGCATCCCACATCACTTTGGATCTTTCTTTGGAGACTCCAAAACAAAGTCTCTTTCAGGGCTTGAATATGCCACGATCATATCTGCCTCTTCATCACCCAGCGCTGTCGCGTTGTGAAACACACCGGGCGCTACTGTCAATGTATCACCTGCTTGAAGGATCACCGTATCATCCCCGACCGTGTGCGCCAGTGTTCCCTTGAGCAGATAGAGAATCTCGTCGCAGCAGCAGTGTGCATGGCGCGGATTGGACTTTCCAGGCAGGATCGAAACTCTGCCCAATGTGAGTCCTTGAGCGTTGCCCTTCTTGCCGTCAGCAAGCCATCGCAAGCAACCCCAATCAGTTACCGTTCGCTGCGATTCTGTCTGCGATGCGGAAAGAACCTTCTGTGTCATCGTCTTCTCCAGCGTGAGAATTTTGGAGCTCCGCTCCTGTCTGTATTCGGTTTTGGCGGCCTCGTTCAGTTGAAACGGTCATCCATTCGTTGACTGAACGCGGACACATTCTTTCTTGATACACGTATCAGCGCTCTCTGAAAGTAACGATGGTTGCCCCGCCCCCACCTTCAGAGGGTTCGCCCAGTCGGAATTTCTTCACAAGGTGATTGTCCCGAAGTGCCTCATGAACGGCACGCAACATCGCTCCTGTGCCGATACCATGGATGACCCGAACTTCATCCAAGCCAGCCATGAATGCATCCTCAAGATAGCGATCCAGCAATCGAAGCCCTTCATGGACGCGCATCTGTCTGAGGTGGATCTCCATGCCTGGGCTCTCTTTGACTTCATACGCCCAACTGGTTTGGGGAGTCTTTTTCTGCTGCCGCTCCACCTGTTCTTTCTCGGAAGGGGAAAGCGCGCGAACCATTTTTGCCAGACGCGCCAGTGGCAGCGTCATCTCCCAGGAACTGAGGGTCAGCAACACCTCGCCGCGCTCTCGGTCAATTTTGAGAACCTTCCCAGGCTTCATGAAGCCTGCGACCTGAACCATGTCACCCGCCCTGAGGGCTTCCAGATCAATGGGAACCGGTTCAGGTTCCTGAAGCAGAGGTTCCTCCTGTTCCAAGCCGAGTTCCGCTTCAGTCTGATCAAGCGCCTGCCGGACAGGTTCCAAGGTAAGGTTCTTCTCTTGCTGTTGTACCAGGAGTTGTCTCTGAATCTCAAACTCCCGCTCAGCATCCTTCACCTTGCGACGAGCGTCTTCGACCATCCTTTGTGCCTGAATGCGGGCGCGATGCAGGATGTCGTGTCGTTCCTTCTCCAGTTTCTGCACCATCTTTCGGTGTTCTTCCGCCAGTCGGGTAACTTGGTTGCGCTCCTGAGAGGCTTTCTGGCGATCCTGATGGGCGGACTGAACTTCTGAGACCAGGCGTCGGTACAAGGCACCAGCCTCTTCGGTTTCCCGCCCTGCCAACTCGGCCTCTGCCCGATCGGTGAGCGCAGCAGGCATTCCGAGCCTTGAGGCGATCCGCAGGGCATTGCTTTCTCCCGCGATGCCGAGGGTCAACCGGTAAGTGGGCTGAAGAGTCTCGAGATCGAACTGCATTGCGGCGTTGATGACGCCTTCCGTCAGATGGGCATAGACCTTGAGATCGTCCAGGTGGGTCGTCACCAGCGTTGTCGCCTTTCGTACTCGCAGTTCATCAAGAATAGCGATGCCAAGCGCTCCTCCCTCGATGGGATCGGTGCCGGCGCCCAGTTCATCCAGCAGTACAAGCGAGCCTGCATCAGCTTGATCGAGTATCCGGATGATCTGACTCATGTGGGAAGAGAATGTCGAGAGGCTTTGTTCGAGACTCTGCTCATCGCCGATATCCGCATGGACGTTTCGAAACAGAGGGATGACCGTTCCATGTTCGGCTGGGACGTCGAGTCCCGCCAGCGCCATCAAAACCAGAAGTCCGGCGGTCTTGATGACGACAGTCTTGCCACCGGTGTTGGGGCCTGTGACTACCACTACTGTTTTGGCCGAACCAGATTTCTCGGGAGCCAAATCCATATCGAGCGGGGCAACTTTCTCAAAGGGCATTTGAGCAAGAAGCAAGGGATGCCGAGCTCCATGAAGCCGCAACGAACCTGAAGCTGCAAGGTCGGGCTGAACCATGTGATAGGTTTCTGAGTATCGGCTGACAGCCTGAAGAAAGTCCAGATCTGCCAGAATCTCCTGATTGATGCTGAGTTGAGAATAGGAGTGCCTTACCTTTGAAGTCAGCGACCGAAGAATTCGGTTGCATTCCCGTCGCTCTTCGACTTCCAGTTCACGCAGTTTGTTTCCCAGAGGCACAATCTCCGCAGGCTCGACAAAGACCGTCGCACCGGTATCGGAGCGATCATGAACAATGCCGCGAAATCGGCCTTTGAATTGAGCCTGGATCGGAACGACATAGCGTCCCTCGCATTGGGTGTAGAAGTTTTCCTGGAGAATCTCCTGAACACTGCGACGTTTCAATATCTGCTGTACTCGCTCCGTGATCGTTGCACGCAGTGCCGAGAGTTCCTTCCGGATTTTCGCGAGCGACTTGGACGCGGAATCCTTTATGGTTTCGTCTGCCGCGATGGATTCCGAAATTGCGTTTTGCAAAGGCGGGTCAGGCTCCAGAACGGAGACCATCTCACGCAGTTCTGGGATTCTCCTGTCACTTGCCACAATCGAACGCCTGACTTTACCCGAAGCCGTGCTTGTTGTGAGGATGTCGAGCAAGGCACCCGGCTCCAGGATGGAGCCCTCAATCCGGGCAGTTTCCAGAGATTTCCGAATGTCTCGTGCTCCGTCCAGAGGCAGACCGGACGATCCTTCCAGAAGATGACGCATCTCACGCAACCGAGTGCGGCGGCGGTCGAGTTCACTGGGATCGGCAATCGGTTCGAGAGCATCCACGCGTTGTGCCCCGATGGGAGTGGCGAGACACTTGCGAATCAAGCGCCTGATCTTGTCGAATTCCAAAACAGCCAGAGTATGTGTATCCATGTTCAATCGGGTCTAATGTAGCAAAGTGAGGGACTACTGGAAAGCCGTTCTCTCAAGGGTTCATCCCTGCGTCATTTTCTGTGCAATAAGTCCTGCAATGGGGGGAAAGAAGAATGTGCTTGCCAGGCGAACCAAAGTGAATTTCCAGCCCAGAATGCCGACTTCCATTGGAATCCTGGAGACCGCCCAGAGCGACCAACTGGTGAGGAAAGCAACCATGACGCCTGTGCTGGCACCGACTTTCAGAAGGCTTGCGACAATTGGAAGGCTGACGTACGGGCCTCCGGGGCAGAGACCACCCGCCACAGTCCCAATCAGAATTCCGCTCAACCCCGACTGTCCACCAACCCATCTGGCAAGGGCCTCCCTTGAGACAAGCGTTTGGATCATCCCTGCAACGATGAAGGCGAAAAGGAGCAGTGGGAGCACTTCCACCGTCAGTCTCAATCCGCACTTCATGCCGACGATATGTTGCCCCTGTCCACGGTGATACCCGATACCAACCAATACCAGAGCAATACCTGCCATAATCAGTGTTGGCACAAACATGCTGGATCGCCCCTTTCCCTTTGAGACGCTATCCGTTTGATCTCTTCTTGGCCGCTCAGAACGCAGATGTGTCATGCCAGATGTTCTCCTGACGGGACGTCCAGGGCCCCGGCACATTGAAGAGTATCAGAAACGCTCCGGCGGTTCAAAGAGACACCGAAGAGGCGCGTAGACCAGTGACTATGCTCGACAGTTCCGAGCCGTTGAACATAATGTTTGACTTTTCACAACTGAGAGGCGTAGATTGCCAAGATTAGTAGAGGTGTAATGTTATTCTGTGAGCGAGGGAGGTGAGAGAGATATGAAAAAACTCTTACTTGTAATTGCATTGACTCTGTGCGTGTCAGTTTCCTACGGAGCCATGACTCTTCCTTTGGAGGATAATTTCAACGCGGGAGGCCCGGATCATACTTGGGACTTTTATGGTGGCACTTACAGTGCAGCGGGTTCTGGCACCCACATCATGACCGGGTTCAACGGTCGGGATTGCCTGGCGGTTGATGATGGCTCTGGCTATCAGCTCGTGTTCCCGCATGCCGATGAGGGAACACAGTCGGCTCAGGTCATGGTTGAGGCCTGGCAGTACATTCCATCCAACGACTCAGGGACAACCTGGGCTCGGATCGGTGTGGGCTGTCGGGTGAAGGGAACTGGCTGGGCAGATGCACGGGATTCAGGATACTGGGTGTACGCCGACACTGACTCGGACAACTACTTCACAGTGGGTGTCTGCTTCAGGAACTGGGTCGCACCGGGGACAAGACTCTACGGTCCGGCAACCT
>JAKQFZ010000122.1 GCA_029558215.1 Candidatus Omnitrophota bacterium | reverse complement strand
CTTTGGATGATTGTGAAAGGCGACGTTGATTCCGTATTCATTGCACAAGCGGTCAATGAGATCCAGTGCGCCCTCTTCAGGTTCCGACGTGATCGCCTCGATACCCATCTTCTTCGCAAACTCAAAGACCTTGCGGCACTCCGCCTCGTCGTTTCCAAGTCCTACCACGCCGTAGTTGACCAGCTGCACTCCTTCGGCTTTGAGCTTAGCCAAAACGGCATCCATATCTTCTTGAGACATCGTGTGGTGAACCTTTGAGTCGGGCTTCTCCTGACTCATCTTCTGCCCTGGATAGGCTTCGATCCACTTCATGCCAAGCGCTGCCGTCTTTTCAACTGCTTCAAAAAACGTGAAGCGGTTGAATGAATATGCCTGCATTCCCAGTCGCCATCCAAGCGACTCAGCCGCTTCCGTTGCCGATGCTTGGGACGCCGCAAGGGAGACTTTGGCGGAAAGAAACAAAGTGCCGAATGCCAATACGACAAACACAAATGCTCTCATCAGGATGACCTCTTTCAGACTATCATGTTCAGTCCATTGCGGGACTATTTCCCAAACTTACAGGGCTTGAAGATTCCAAGGGCTGCGCATGCTCCGGGCGAGGAGCCTCTGAGCTTCCGCGTCTTCAGGGAAACATTCCTTCTCGGGATCCCACTTCAGAGGGCGGCCGACGACGACGGCGATACTTCCCAGATGACACAGAGCCGCAGAACGGTGTCCGACCTCAACGGGCGCAGCTGTCTCGCGTCTCGTCTTCACACAGTCAATGAAGTTCCGATGGTGATCGGTGCTATCGTAAAGGTGAATTTCGTTGGGAGCAATCGTAGTCTGCTTCAGGGACTCGGGGAAAGTCTCAAGTCCGGTTGGTCCTGCGTCAACGTGAACCCAACCTTCAGTACCTTCAAAACGGACGGCACCTGGAAGATCAGTGGAAGAGATCATCTTCACGCCGTTGGCATAGGTATATTCAATGTGATGCTCCACCGCTGCGTCATACAAACCGTCTTGGGGAAAGACTCCTGTGCCCTGAACCAGCACAGGCGAAGTCAAATCAGATCCATTTCCCCATTGCGCCACGTCGTAATAGTGCGCGCCCCAGTCGGAGATGTAACCCTCTGAATAGTCCATCAGCCATCGGAAATTGAAATGGCAGCGTCCTGCTGTATAGGGTGCCCACGGAGCGGGAC
>JAKQFZ010000074.1 GCA_029558215.1 Candidatus Omnitrophota bacterium | reverse complement strand
CGTTCTAGATACGCTCGGCAGTCCGATCGCGGGTGTTCTTGTCGCGTTGCCCAGAGTCTCCAAGTTCACGCTCACTGATGCGTCGGGACAATATGTGTTCACACAGATTCCTGTTGGAACCATCAGTGTTTTGTTTATGGGCTCTGGGTATGAGTATGATTCCGTCGAAGGTGTGGAAGTCATTCCAGGCCTGACGATGGAAGTGCCCTCGGTGACGCTCAGACCGATGAGGGGCTCCGGGGAAGGGGAAGCGACAGGGGCGATTTCCGGCACGGTGACACTCTTCGGAGAAACTGATTTCAGTGGAATCCAAGTGGCCGTAGAAGGGGAGACGGCCGTGGCATTCACGAAGGCAGACGGTCAGTTCCTTCTGACGCGGCTCAGTCCTGGGTTCTATGATCTGCTTGCCACAAAGCAGGGATTTGCAGCTGGCTATATTCTAGGCATCGAAGTCTCTTCAGACAATACGACGCAAGCCCCCCCCGTTGAGCTGGAGCAGGACGTGGCGGCGCCAGGAGAACAGGACGTCCGGCCTGGAGACGTTTCCGGATTCGTGGTTCTCAAAGGCCAGGCCGATCACTCAGGGGCGATTGTTGCTTTGACCGGTACCAGTCTCTTCGCGATGACCAGCCAAGACGGCTTTTATCAGTTCACCAACGTCGTTCCGGGGATCTATGAAGTTGTTGCCTCCAAAGAGGGTTTTCTAACGGACTCAGCACCGGGAGTGAGACTTCCCCCCGGGGGAATTGTCACGGTGCCCGAACTGCGCCTGGATTCCAATGAGCAACCGCCACGGGTTGAGTTCACCAGTCCGGACAACGGCGCCAAAGGAGTCGCTGTTGCAGACGATCTGAACGTTTTTGTTCGCTTCAGCGATTTCATGGATGGTGGTTCAGTCAAGAACGCTGTCCGAATCAAGCCTGCTGTCACCTCAGAACTTTATTTTGGTGGAGAGAGCAAGCAGTCGGACAACGATCTGTTGTACATTCGACTGGTTCGTCGCGGAGCGTCGAAGCCTTTGTCCTTCGATACGGAATACACGGTCACCATTGAGAAAAGCGCCACCAGCAAGAAGGGTGTCTCCATGGAAGAACCCCACGAGTTCAAGTTCAGAACCGGTGGGGCGCGAATCATCAGCACTTTTCCGCAGGATGGTGACGATGGGGCTTTCATTGATGAAGATAGTTTTGTGACGATTGTTTTCAATGCGGAAGTGGATCCAAAATCCCTGCAGAAGGCTTTGCGGGTTCGTCCCCAGCCGCGTTCGATCCCGATGGTTCATCCGAGTTTCTCCAAGTGGGGTGACCGGTTCCGAATTGAAATGGAATTGGATTTCAACAAAGAGTACACTGTCACGGTTGATGATCGCGTCAAGACGGTGTTCGGTGAGAGAGTGGAGAACACGCCGTACCGATTCACTTTCCGGACGGTTGATCTGAACAAGATACGGACGTTTGAAGACACTTTCGAACGCGATGAACGTTATATGAGACGCCGTGAGAGGCGTTAAGTCTGTTGGGAGTCTTGCTCCATGAGAGTCAGAGTGATCCGCAAGCGCTTCAACCTCACCCTGTCGGGGGAGCGTGCCGTCGGTTCCGGTCGGTGCCTGAAAAGCCACATAGACCAGCAGATCATTGAGTTTCTGACAGAATACTTCAACGCGATTATCTCATTCACCGCGCAGTACTATCGCTTCAAGAGCGAACAGAAGCTTCAGTTTGCCGACATTGACAGTCTGGTTGAAAATCATGTGTTCTACCTGCGACAGTCCAGCAGCGTTCTTTTCCAGCAGGAAAACGCTGTATCCAGTCAGGGAACAACTCCTCAGGAACAGCTGCTGCAACTGATCATTGGCTCGATCTTCCACGAACTGCTCCGACTGAAGCAGTACCTTTACGTTCTGGAAACGCATCAGGCGCAGATGGCCATGCTGGAAGAAACCTTAGAGGCACGGTACTTTCTTCTGCGTCATGGCAAAGCGCTGGTTCGTGAAGCGGAGATGAAACTGCCGAGCCTGATGGAGGAACTCCGAGAACTCTGGGAAGAGGCCAACACCTTTCTGCACCAGTGGCTGCCCCAGTTTGCCGAGAACAGGGTGATTCTCAGATTCCTTTTCCGCAACCAGATCCTCATTGACCGAGCCTACGGTTACCGCGGCTTTGAGAATGTGCTGAGTTACCTTTTTGAGCACGGTGCTAAAGACGGATACTATCGTATGGGGATGGATTACTATCGTTCCAGCCACTTCGCAGAGGCCGTAGACTGCTTTGGCAGGCTGTTGGATCTCTACGAGAACAACAAGAGCAATCAATCCTCTGCACTTGCAGATAGTCCGAAAATTCCAAAGACCACCCGAGCCAAACGCCTTCGTGAGATCCTGAAATCTTCAAAGAATATGGTTGCTTTTGTGACTGGCAAACCTGGGATGGGTACCGAACTGGCGCCTTTCTCCAATCTTGTTCTCCGTGTCGAGGCTCTTCTGGATTTGGTGGCCGGGTAGTTTGTTGATACCGGCAGAGCCAACCACCGACTCGGTTCTTATCCTACCACCCATAGTACAGGCACCCAGCCCGCCAGCCATGGGCAGACTCATGCGGGCAAGATGGCCTCATCACAAACGAAGCCGACAGTGACCAAGATTTTGAGAATTGGGAAGAATGTTGACAGAAGTAGCGCATGGATGTACTTTTACGAAGAACGAGGACAGTATGGGATATTACTGTTAGGGAGTCGGGAGGTGGTAAAACGAGGCATTCTTTTGAAGCTCTCAACGTACCAAGGGCAACTGTGCCGTTGTCTTTGGGGATAGTCTTGAATCAACGGAGGAGATGAAATGAAGTATTCGATCTTGTCATTAGTTCTTTGTTCTTTATTTGTTTGTGGAAGCGCTTTCGCAGGAGGAGATTGGACAGACTGGTTTGACGACTATGCTAACCAATCTGCGCTGGAAGCGAACTGGACAGCCGTAAGTGGTTTTGCCAGCGGCTTTCTGGATAACTCACGTGTCCTTTCGGCAACTCAGTCCATGAAGATTGAAAAGGGGCGAAAGCCGACTCGTGCCTTGAACACTCAAGGTCGTTTTACTATCTGGGTCTATGATGATGGGGCAACACCCAAGCAGTTTGATGTCGAAGTTCATTCGAAAGGTGGAACACCTGGGTTTGTGGCACTTGGTTTGAGAGATGACGGGACAAGCGGCAATGACCAGTACACCTGCAATATCAATGGCACGGTGACCAAGACCGGTATTCCCCGCACGACAGGGTGGCATCTGTTCCAATACCAAATCAACAATGCGGATAAGGGTGGCTGGAAAGTAAAACTCGACGGGAAGGGCTTTCCGGGAAACGTCCCGTCGCTGACGGATGGTGACAAGGTCATTATCAACACTGAGTTTGGCGCATCAGGCGACACCAACACAATTTGGGTGGACAGTGCGCGCTACAACCATAACGCCAATGCTGATCGGCTGTTGTCAGCGGTTGATGAGACATACATTCTGGACTACGGATTCGAGAAGGATGTGACCAATTGGACGGCTCTCCCGGGTACTGTGAATACCATTGATCATGTGAGAGACGACGGCTGCCAAAGCGCTACGGGATGCCTTGACTCATTCAGTGCTGCACCCGCAACCTCAGCCTATGGCTATCAGGGCTATCTGGTCAACGCAGTTCCTGTCTCAGGGAGATACAAGGTTGGCTTCTACTATGTAAACGGTCCTCATACTTTTGACGGTATCAACAATCTCACGGTTGCCATCAATGGGGAAGGTGCCGTGAATCTGGGTTCTAGCAATGCTCCAGAAAGCATCTGGGAGTATGTTCGAGGCGAAACGGGGGAAGCTTACCTGGTTGCCGGCACCAATCTCACGATCACGGTCTCAGGAACCAACCAAGGGGCGAACAACCTGACTCGCTTTGACCACTTCTATCTGTACCTACTGGAGGAAATGACTCCAACGCCTGTGCCACCGACTCCGACTCGTTCGTCGGGCGTCCTTGAGTTCCAGCAGTACGAATAGTCTCATCTGCGGAATACCACACGAAGAACATGGGATCAGATGTATTGTCTGATCCCATGTCATTTATCTAAGGCCGAGCAAGTGATCCTTTGCAGGAGCGCTGACGAAGGCCTTCCGGCTCTTGTCATCCACTCTTGCCCAATATCTCCCCAAAACTGGGTTGACAAGGGGAAAGCAAGGGTATACGCTTACATCAGTTGGGTGGACGTTGAGTCTGGTGCCGGATAGGCGGTCTGGAGGTGATAAGAACAAGGCAGGCTTCCGAGCCAGGGAAATCTACTAAGTTGATTTTTTCTGATACGAACCGAGTTTTCATGAAGGAGATGTAACGATGAAGTATTCAAGTTTTGTGATGTTTTCTTGCTTTTTGTTTGTTTGTGGAAGCGCTTTCGCGGGTGGTCTCTGGACAGACAAGTTTGACGTCTACACAGACCAGGCTCAGTTTGAGGCCGGTGGCTCTGATGGCTTCAACGTAGACAAGGATTGGAGCAAAGTCACCGGTTTTGCAGCGGGTCAGTTGGATGAGACGAACAATTTTATTGGTCTCAAGTCCATGCGCTGCGAGAGAACGCCTTCCGAGACCCGCCCTAGCCATGTTGTCTATGACGACGCCAGGGCGGCCACTCAAGGTTACATGGGACTTTTCATCTATGACGATGGAGCAGATGTGAAAGAGTTTGAAGTTCAGCTGCTTGGAAGTGCAGGAGGCACACCGTTCATCGCCCTTGGACTCCACGATACCCAAGTGGGCACCAGCACCAACTACATTCAGAACTTTAACGGAACGATTTCAGACACCGGTATTCCCCGCAAGATCGGTTGGCGCTACTTCCAGTTCTCAGTTAAGGGAGATAAGTCGGGTACTAACGTCTACATTGACAACAAGGAATGGTCTGGAAACTTCTTCTCTGGGTTCACCGAAGCGTACATGTTGGTCATCAATGTTGGCTTTGGAACTGCTGACAACAAAGTCTGGGTTGACTCCGCAAGTTGGGAACCCTTCTCGATACTTAAGAATGACAAGCCTTTTCCAACAAACCCTTATATGGAGTTTACGTTTGAGAATTTCGCTCTTTCCAGGGGCGGCGTCTCTCGATGGAGCTCTCTCCCGGGAACGGATACTCTGATCACTCAGATCAACGATGACGGCTACTATTGGGGACTCATTCCGGAGAACCTGGGTGTCATGGATCTTTGGGACAACGGTGGCCCACGCGGTGTTCGAGGTTCGTTTGCTGGCAATACGGCTACTGTTCCTGTCACGGGACGATACCGAGTGTATGGCTACTTCATGAATGGTCCCGAGTGGCCGCCGACATGGTCGTTCGGACAGTGGGCAGATCTGACAATAACCGTCAATGGAGCAACCACGGGCAG
>JAKQFZ010000067.1 GCA_029558215.1 Candidatus Omnitrophota bacterium | reverse complement strand
CAAACAGGCCTGTGCAATATCGTACACTGAGATGAAATCTCGCGTCTGAAGACCGTCCTCAAAGATGACGGGGCGACTACCATTCTTGACACGGCTCATGAAGATCGCCGCGACTCCTGTATACGGATTCGACAGGGATTGTCTGGGACCGTAGACATTGAAGAAACGAAGAGCAACCGAGGGAATATCATAGGTTCTGCCAATCATCAAGACCATGTCTTCCTGATCCTTTTTGGTCAGGGAATAGATGGAGTTGCAGTTCTGAACGGCAGTCTCAGGAGTGGGAACGGGCTTCAATGGTTCACCCGTGTCAGGACAGACCAACTCCCATTCTCCCCGCGCCATCTGCTGCACAGGTCTAAGGGGCGGCCGAACTGTTCTTCCACTGGCTGTGGCGTACAGGCCTTCCCCATAGCTGCTCATGGAAGCAGCGACAAGAACCTTTTCCAAAGAAGGCTTGTCGTTGACGAGTATATCGAGAAGAACAGCTGTTCCCTGGGTGTTCACTGAGACATAATGGTCTATCTGATACATGGATTGCCCAACGCCGACCGCACTGGCAAAATGAACAATCCACTGCTTTCCTCGGATGGCAGCCGAGAGAGCATCCCGATCACGGACATCGCCTCGAATGAACTCAACCTCAGGACTGAGATAGTCGGGAACTCTGCCCTGCGGATGAACCTGGGGATCCAAGTTGTCAAAAACCGTGACCTGATGGCCTTCTCTCAGCATGGCATCCACCACGAAAGAGCCGATGAAACCGGCACCACCGGTGACGAGAACCTTCTTCAATGCCTTTGGGCAAACGGACTCATTCATGCAAAGACGACCTTTCTCTCTGCGCCTGATTCATCAATGGCGTGCTAGAAGCATCACATTCGCTTCCGCATCACTGCGGATAGCACTTTCAACATGTACTATTTACTCGAATCCTACCAAATCTGTCAATCTAACCCTTCTTTGATAGGGCTTTGTCGGTCTCCGAGAGTGATGAAGGAGAACAGCGGGAGAACCCGGAATCTTCTCGAAGACGCATTCAATCAGTTCAGGTTGTCGCAATGACTCCATCCGACGCGCATTTCTTGGATCCTGGCTTAGGCCATGATGGCAGAAGGCTGGGAGCCTTGAAGGCGTAGAGCCTGGCATTGCGGAGATAGAATTTGAAGCGGACTTCATCCGGAAACCGGAAGAAATTGCCCCGATCGAAGAATTGTCCTGGGCCAGCATTGAAGTTGACAACAATGCGAGTGTGATCACCCTGAATCGGAACGCATTCCTGACGAGTACATCCTGGTATTGGAGTTCCATCCTTGTCTACGATTTCTACGAAAACCTGACCATCTTTGGCGTCAACGTTGAGGGCGATCTGAGTCGCCCCCTTCACTCTGACAGGAAGGGTCGTCAAGACTCCTTCTGTATTGCCAGACTCATAGCAGACAAACCCATCGCGGCGCAGGGTTCCTGTTCCAAGTGCCCCGTAGCCTGCCTGGTAGTGGGGAGCGGACTTTCCGGCATACCAGACGCGCATTCTATCACCTTCAGGATGAGGGGGATTGTTGGTCAAGGTAACATGCTTTGAGTCCCAATGTCCTTGTGCCCCTCTTTCAAGAAAAGCCTTGCGATCTGCAACGCGCTGCCAGTAGACCAGATCTCGACTAAAGGTTAGTTGGTCCTCAAGAACCATCTCATGTGTGTAGAGCATGAGCAGTTGTCCGATATAACCATGGCCGTAGGGAACGATGTGCATCATATAGAGATGAGTGTCTTCCGGGTCTTGATCGTCCGCCTCTACAACGGTCTGAAGCGGCGTCCAGTGGAACAGGTCACGGCTCTTCCCAAGGGCGATATGTCTCTTCCAGGGTCGCCCCCATCGTCGGCACAGATTCGTATGCTGAAAGGATCGGGTTGTGACAATATAACACTTGAGATTTGGATCCCAGCACATGCTGTGACAGTCTCCATCAAGGGGAAGCACTGGTGGATAGTGCATTTGCCAATGAAGTCCGTCCGCGCTGAGACAAACAGTGATCCCATTCTGGTAGATGGGGTCGTCGTAAGACGTCATCAAAGAGGCAGCAAGAATATCGTTGGTGTCCGGTGAGAAATAGGGAACGATAGACCATGCTTGTTCCTCCAGGACAGTGGAGCGCACTACTGCCTGTCTATCCATAAAGCGAACCATATTGTTGTCATAGCTGCTGTCGAACAAGACCTGCCTGAGCGCGGGTTTCTCCCAGTGGATGCCGTCTGCGCTGGTCGCAAAGCAGCAGGATGAACCTTGGTTCACCATGGGCTGGAAGTTTGCCCTGTTGAGAAAGCGGTTGTATGCGTTGTACCAGCAGCGAAAGCGTCGCTCTGGTGCGTCAAAAAGGACGATCCCGTAAAAAGGATCCTGCAGACAGGCGGCGGGTTCACTTCCTGTCGCTCCTTCCCACGGACGGTCGGGAACGATGACTGGGTCGTGGTTCTTCTCCACGGGGCAAAGACGGGGCTGCGCGTCCTTGCATGTCTCGATGATGTCCTCGTCTGCCAGCAGATAGAGGTCTGGCTCCGCCCAAGTATGGACTGTTCGAATCATGATACTACTCCTAATCCTCTCCGTTGACTGAAGGCCATCTGGGAGCAAGTCCAGAGGCCTTGAAAGCATAAAGTTTTGCGTTTCTCAGATAAAACCGAAGCCGGATCTCAGCAGGGTCAAAGACCAGCCGATTGAAAGGCTGGGCACCTCCCTTGCCCGGGCTCTCGAAATTCACCATAGCGCGAATCGCATCACCGCGAATGGGCAGACAATTCTGCTTGCGGTATCCTTCTATTGGGTTGAAGTCCTTGTCAAGAATCTCAACAAGACACTCACCTGCTGAAGCATCTACATTCAATGCCATCCACGTCGAACGCCCCCCCATAGGGATGGTGGTGATAGTTCCTTCTGATCCGCAAGATTCGTAAAAGGCGAACCCGTCTCGTCGGAGCGTTCCCGTCCCCAATGCTCCGTAGCCTGCCTGGTAGTGCGGAGCGGATGCTCCACCGTACCAGAACCGGAGACGGTTGCCTTCGGGATGGGGAAGATTCTTGCTGAGGGTGACGTGCTCGGAGTCCCAGCTGCCTTTCGTGCCCCTTTCAAGGACGACCTGGTGCCCCACGCGATGCCAGTTTCGCAGATCACGGCTTATCGCCCATTGGTTGTCAAGTACCATCTCATGCGTGTAGAACATGAGCATTTGTCCCAGGTACGCATGACCATAGGGAATAACATGCATCATGTAGATCTCAGCGTCATCCGGATCCTGCGAATCAACTTCCAGAACTGTCTGAGTAGGAGTCCAATGACGAATATCCTTGCTTCGAGCAAGCGCTATATGTCTCTTCCAGCGGTGTCCCCAACGACGACAGAGATTTGCGTGTTGACTTGAGCGCGTCGTCAGGACGAAAGCCCTGTCTCGCGGGTCCCAACTGAGTGTATTGCAGTCACCGTCAAGGGGGATCACTGGAGGAAAGTGCATTTGCCAATGGATGCCATCTGAACTGAAGCATACTGCGATCCCTTGAGTGTATATGGGATCGCTAAAGCGTGTGTGAATCGTTCCGGCATAGCGAGTCGGCTCACCCTGTGTGGTAA
>JAKQFZ010000478.1 GCA_029558215.1 Candidatus Omnitrophota bacterium | reverse complement strand
CTGCACAGACGACAACACCTTCAGACGCTCTCGCTCACGTTCACTCATCTGTAGTTTCATCCTCTCGGTCTTGACCTCCTATCAAAACAAAGGGGACAATCCTACTTTGCACATAGGGGACATTACTACTTTGCTGCGACAAGGCAAGCACGGGGATTGACTTGATCAGCGTATCTTGCGAGAATCGCGCAGTAGGTATAGATTGCCGTGTGCAAGGAAGAATGAATGCGAATCTACATGGACAACTGTTGCTTCAACCGGCCGTTTGACGACCAGACTCTTTTGCGTATTCGCATTGAGACCGAAGCAAAACTGTATGTTCAGGAGTTGTTAAGGCAAAAAGCAATCGAACTGGCTTGGTCCTATGTTCTTGACTTCGAAAACGACGCCAACCCCTTCAAGGAGCGGCGTGAAGCCGTCGAGTCGTGGCGAACCCTGTCCGTCGTTGATGTGGATGAGAGACCGGAGGTCGTCCAACTCGCAGATCGCTACACACTTTTCGGACTTCATCCGCGCGATTCCTTGCATATCGCTTGCGCTGTTGTTGCAGACTGTGATGCTTTCTTGACCACGGATCGAAAACTTCTTGCCAAGCATCACCAGATCGCCGAGATTCGGCTTATCGATCCACCGGCTTTTCTGAGGGAGATGACATGATGAAAACCGATACCGAGATCAGGACTCTGGGCTTTCGCGCACTGGTAAAGGCTATGGGAACTCTCGAAGCCGAGAGATTCGTGACGATGTTGCTCCGAGAACCGTTTGACTATACGGAATGGCGCCAGACACTTTGGGACGGAATGGACGTGGAAACGATCAGCCGTGCAGCGATGTCAGCGCGAAAGTCAAAGGAAGAAGAATCGCCTGGAGCGAACCAGGCCGCTGAGCCGTAACGTTCTCCATCGAGATCTGAACATGCGTAACTCAGAATGAACTCCAATGACCACACAGGGAGCCATGCCCCATTCCAGACTTCAGGTTCGCGAAGCGGCTCTGAGGACTGTTTTTCTGGCGAGTAACTCGGCTTCCCCCGAAATCTGAAACCGTTCTTGACATCCGTACACGGGCTACTACTCAGCGCGGGACATGAGTCGTCGCGAACGCAAGGAGTATGAAAATGCGGAAAAAAGCGCTGAAGAAGATACCACGGTTTGAGAGCGAAGATGCAGAGCGAGAGTTCTGGTCGGCGCACGACTCATCGGAGTATGTGAACTGGCAAACTGCGGGTGAGGTGCGCCTGGTGAATCTGAAGCCAACGACGCGGACAATCTCGATCCGTTTGCCGGAGACGATGTTGGAGGATCTGAAGGTTCTGGCGAACAAGCAGGACGTGCCCTATCAATCACTGCTGAAAACGTATGTGGCAGAGCGGATCGCGAAGGAGCTGAAGCCGCGCAAGGCCGGAGGCACTGCCTGACCTCTGACGTTCCGCAGCTGTCCCCCCTGTTCAGGACTTTCTCTCAAGCACCAGAATCCAGTCCTTATAGAACGGTGGAAGCGGCACCTCCCACTGGTTCTGGTTGTCGGGAACAACTGCGCCGAGAGGATACTCCTCGCCGTCTGTGGGATTCCAGAAGAATGCTTCGTACTTGACATTCTGTTCCAGATTCTTGACACGTGGCGTGGAGCCCCTTGGATGGATGGCTCCGTATAAGTAGAAGAGACGAACCACGCCGGGAATCCCCGCGGCAAAACCCAATCCCATATTGGAGTCGGAGCCACTCGGCTCGATCCAGTCCTGATGAGGCTCGAACTCCCACCACGGAAAGCGTTCGAGAAGCCGTTTGGCAAGTCCGAGCTGCGTTGATCCAGGGAGCTGATACGCCTCTTCCCAAGGTGTGATTCCCCAGTTACCGCCATGTGGTGATGCACCGTAGGGAACCGTCTTGGTGTTGACCTGCCAAATGCCGTTGGCACCGTAGGTGAATCCAAACGCCCCCGACAGCATGGACGCCCAATAAGCCAGCCTTTGCACTTCGTCATGGGTGTCGTGGAGAATCCCTTCGTAGTTGACTTCATCAACCAGCACCGGCATCAGAGGCTCACGGTCGCGCTCCTGTTTGACGAAACGAACGGCTCTGGATGCGCCGCTGTAGCCTCCATGTCCTGTCTGCAGCATATTCAAATCCAGTATTGAGTCGTCTTCAACCTGATCGCGACCGACCTCGGTTGGATGAATGGCCACTGGATTGTGAAAAGGATCCAGTTCCCGAACGTATTTGCCGAGCTCAGTCCAACCCTCTTTCTGCTTTGTGCTGTCGCCAGTTCTATCCTTTGACAAATAGTAAGGCATGACCCCTTCACCGGCGAGAGACCACACAACGGGCAGCGCACCCCATCGGGCGACCAGATAGCGCCAGTGCCTTTTCATCTTCTCGATTCCCATAATGGGTAAGTAGTAACCCCAACAACCGAAAATGCATGGAACCAGACCGTTGCGTATAAGCCATTCTATGCGAAGATCCGCCATGTCGAAATACGCAGGGTTGATTCGAGAATACTCTTCTTCCCACGGGAATCCGGCTTCGTTCGCACCACGCGGATCAAATCCCGGCATGTCGGGATACAGTCCTGCGACAATTTGAACCACCGTGAACCCTTTGGCAACGCGGTCGGCAGTCAGCAGTTGGAAGTCCTCCGGCCAGGACAGGCGTTTGCACAGACCCATCCACCAGGTATCGCCAAGCCAGAAAAAAGGAGTTCCGTCTGCGTGTTCAAGGTATCGTCGCGATGCGGCGACACGAAGGCGCCCGCGCTTCATCAGGGGATTGTCCGCCTCATGAGGCGCGACTTCAAGAGTTCCAACCTGACCATGCAGATGCGAGTTGTCTACGTCGGTACACAAGGTTGAGACGGTATAGGTGCCGGGTTCTGGGGCAACAAATCGAACACGCCACTCGAATCCCCCGACCCAATAGGCAGGCACACGCCACATTCTGTCCCCAAGGCCGTGGATTATCACATCCAGGTCCACTTCGTTGAATGGATCCTCGTAGCGTTTGCCTGATGTGTAAGACCATTCAACTATCTGATTCTGCAGTGCTGTGATCGTTCGGCTCATTTGATGCCACCTCCCGGTTCATTCTACCAGCCTTCCGCTTTCATGTGGCGAATCGGCCAGACGTGAGCGATTTCATCATGGCGCCAGCCGAGCATCGCAAGTTTTTCCCGAATGTAGTACTTGTAGTTTTCGTAGGAGACATCCTGAGCGCAGCGATGGTCTACGCCCGGAATGAAGCCACCATCTTGAACGAGTTTCTCGACGCGCTTGAGTTCGTCAATGATCTCTTTCTTGCCTTTGGACAACTGATGCTTGTTGATGCCGCCGCGAAGCAGAATGTTCTTGCCGTATTTCTCACGCATGGGAACCGGATCGGAGCCTCCCTGAACTTCCAGAGGGAACATGCAGTTCAATCCCGCTTCGAGCCAGACAGGGATCAGGAGGTTTACGTCTCCATCACAGTCCGTCCAGATCACGTCGCAGCCGTGTTGCCGTAATAGATCACAGACCCTCTTGAGTCGTGGACCGACAATTTCACGGAACATTTGCGGGCTGATCATCGGGCCATTTCGGAAGCAAATGTCTTCCCAACCGCCCGCGAAGTCCACGGTGCATTCTTTCAAAGCCTGGCTCAATTGGGACAGGTACAGTTCCGTCAGAGTTTCGACAATCTCCTCAACCAGATCTCTGTCGTCATAGCACATCATGGCGAGATTCTCAAAACCGATCCAGTTGCGAGGCACGCCAAAGTAACTGCCCAAATTGATGCCCACAGGCTGATCGGAGCGAAGAGCCTTTTCGCCAAAACCCTTCCAGTCGTATTTTCGTGCCTCATGGTTGGGATCGAGACGTTCTTTGTAGCGTTTCCAATCGTCTCGGTTGGCAATGGGAAACTTGATGTAGTGGGGAATGGTGGTGACACCTTCAGTCTGTACCTCAGCGATCATGCCGTCCGCATATTGCACGATCTGAGACTTCTCGCGCTTTTCGAGCACTTTTGTTTCGCCGCTGAAGCCTGGAATCAGTCCGAAATGCACCGGAACAAACCAGTGCGGATCCACTCCAAAATAGGTCTCGACAGAGCCGACCCCTTCGGAAACATTGATCTCAGGAGCCAGTCCTTCTTGATGCCATCGGTCAATGGTCTCCTGCAAGTAGCCGAATTCCCAATGAATCCCTCTGTCCACCGTCTGAAAATGCATCAGGCGGCGAAATCGCTCTCTGTGTGTCATCCGAGACCTTGTGCCATCAATAATGCTTTGGTTCATGCTCTACCCTTCCCGTCAGTCGTCGGTCAATGCCCATTGATACATGGACTCAATTTGGGAAACTCTAATGAAATCGGATTCTTTGTCAATCGGAAGTGCCCCCTTCAGCAGGAGGCTCTCATCTCTGTTGACACTCTCTGCGTTCTATGTCAAAAGATCCTCGTTCTCATTGAAGTCGAGCTACACATATCAGGAGGCTTTCCATGGGCAAGAAACTGGCATGGGGCATTATCGGAACCGGTGCGATCGCGAGACGCTTTGCGCAATCACTCCCGCACTCGATGACAGGCGAACTGATCGCTGTCGCGAGTCGGACACAGGAAAAGGCGGACAAATTTGGTGCCGAGTTCAAAGTCCAAAATTGTTTTGGAGACTATCAGGCACTCTTAAATAGCAAGGATGTGGAAGCAGTCTACATCTCGACCCCCCATCCCATGCATGCCGAATGGACGATCAGAGCGGCGGAGGCGGGCAAACACATTCTTTGTGAGAAGCCCTTCGGTGTCAATCGAGCAGAAGCGATGGCGATGATCGAAGCAGCGCGTCGCCATGATGTGTTCCTGATGGAAGCCTTCATGTATCGGTGCCATCCACAGACGGCGCGGTTGGTCGAACTGATTCGAGAAGGGGTTATTGGTGAAGTCCGCTCGATTCAGTCTACATTCAGTTTCCATGCAAACGTTCCGCCCGAGCAACGCTTGAGAAGCAACGATCTGGCCGGTGGTGGCATCATGGATGTGGGTTGCTACCCGGTTTCACTGTGCCGTCTGATTGCCGGTGCGGCGGTAGGAAAGGACTTTGCCGATCCGGTTGACGTGAAAGGCTTTGCCCGATTTGATCCAGAGACAAATGTGGACTTGAATGCTTCAGGGATTCTGAGATTTCCAGGGGAGATTCTTGCTCAAGTGGCGTGTGGCGTTCAACTGACGCAGGACAACTCAACTCGAATCTATGGAACGCTCGGAAACATCGTGGTTCCCTGGGCATGGGTTCCAGCCGTTGAGGGTGGCAAGACCTCTTTCTTTGTCAACCGTCAGGGACAGCCTTCAGAAGAGGTGGTCACCGAAACAGACCTGTGGCTCTACGGCATCGAAGCCGACACCTGTGCGAAGTATCTGGATGCCCGCCAGGCATCTTCACCCGCCATGAGCTGGGCAGATACGATGGGCAATATGACCACGCTGGACAGATGGCGTGAGAGCATTGGGCTGGTTTACAACATGGAAAAGCCCGAAGCAATGCTTCAGACCGTTCACAAACGTCCACTTGCCGTGAAGAAACCAACACGTATGAAATACGGAACGATACAAGGCGTCAGCAAGCAGGTCTCTCGGCTGGTGATGGGCGTGGACAACCAGATGTACTTCCCGAGTGCCTCTGTCATGTTCGACGATTTCTTTGAGCAGGGGGGCAACTGTTTCGACAGTGCCTATGTCTACGGGGGCGGTCAGCTGGAGCGGATTCTCGGTCAGTGGATCAAGAACCGAGGTGTTCGCGAACAAGTCGTTATTCTGGGAAAAGGAGCGCATACGCCATTCTGCGATCCCAAGAATCTGACCAAACAATTCCTCGAAAGCCTGGAAAGGTTACAGACGGACTATGTGGACATCTACATGATGCACCGCGACAATCTGGATATTCCAGTCGGGGAGTTTGTCGAGGTGCTCAACGAGCATCTCAACGCGGGTCGTATGCGTGCCTTCGGTGGATCGAACTGGACACTCGAACGAGTTAGGCAGGCCAATGAGTATGCCGCCCAGAAGGGACTGCGGGGTTTCTCCGCTGTCAGCAACAATTTCAGCCTTGCTGAGATGATTGAGGCTCCTTGGGCGGGATGTATCGCCAGCTCGGATGCACACTCCCGAAAGTGGTTTGAGACAACCCAGATTCCTTTGATGTCATGGTCAAGCCAGGCACGCGGATTCTTCACTGAAAGAGCCAATCCAGGCAGCCTGTCCGACTCCGAACTGGTTCGATGTTGGTACAGTGAAGACAACTTCAAACGTCAGGCTCGTGCCAAAGAACTCGCCGCCAAGAAAGGCGTTGAGCCGATTCAGATCGCTTTGGCATACGTGTTGTGCCAACCGTTCCCGACTCACGCACTCATTGGGCCTCGCTCGCTCGCAGAATTCTGGTCATGTCTGGGAGCGTTGGAGATACAACTCTCTTCTGACGAGTTGCGGTGGTTGAATCCTGACGCCTGAAGCGTCTTGCCGCTATGATGACGCCTGTCAGGTGCAGAGTGGAGCAGTTGCTGACTGCAACGGCTGAGGAACACTCATGAGAGTCAAGAGGTTCAGCGTTGGTTTCACTCTCATCGAACTGCTTGTTGTTGTTGCGATTATCGGGATTCTCGCTGCGATAGCCATTCCAAACTTTCTGAACGCGATGGCTAGAGCAAGAGTGGCAAGAGCCAAATCGGAAATGACGATGTTGGCGTCAATGCTTGAGTGCTACTATGTGGATCAGAACTGCTATCCACCCTCATGTGGGGTAGGGCCCTATTTCGACCCTTCGTGGTATGCCAACCCAGTAAGCCTCCGGCTGATCCCATTGACAACACCCGTGGCGTATATGAGTTCTGTACCCAAGGGTGATCCGTTTCCGCCCAACGCGCTCCCCGATGTTACTGCACCGATTTTTGACGACTATGATACCTACGATTACATGGATTCGGCCAACCGCCGTGGATGGGGTAGCGGTACGACTTCTGGGGGAGTGTGGCGACTTGCCAGTTCTGGGCCTGACAGGATGCAGGCATGGGGCGGGAGCACGATGGAGATTTCCACGAACGCACACCAACTGGGCGTAGATTACGATCCAACAAATGGAACAATCAGTGGTGGAGATATTGTCAGAGTCGGCTCCAAAGCCCCTACAGGCAATGGAATGGCACCCGACGATCTGTCAAATCCCATGCGCCCTGGTGTTCTGAGAGTCCCCTTCTACAGAGAGCAGTGGTAACAGGATTGGGGAAGACTTGCTGCTCACAGGTATCACAGCAAGATTGTTTCACCTTGAATGTACTTCCTTGTTCATCAATCCTCCTTGCGAAGCGAGCCGACGAGGTTTCCTCATTTGACATCCCTTTCATCAGATGTGTTTGACCTATCAAGGAGAATCTGGAAAGATAATCTTCGCAACGTCTTGAGCAGGAGGTTTGATGATGGAGAACAAACTTGGCTGGGGAATCATCGCCACCGGACGCATCGCCGGGAAGTTTGCTCGAGCACTTGCTCACTGTGACACCGGTCGGCTCGTTGCTGTCACCAGCCGTTCCAAGGAGAAGGCGGAGCAATTCGGCGCAGAACACGGTGTGTCCCACTGCTATGGATCGTACGAGGAAATCCTCGCGGACCCGGAAGTGGATGCCGTCTACATTTCCACGCCACACCCAATGCACTCCGAGTGGGCGATCAAAGCCGCACAGGCAAAGAAGCACATCCTTTGCGAGAAACCGATGGGGATGAGTCGCAAAGAGGTGGAAGCGATGGTTGACGAAGCGCATGTCAACGACGTGTTTCTGATGGAAGCGTTTATGTACCGATGCCATCCTCAGACGGCGAAACTGGTTGAACTGATCCGCGATGGAGCCATCGGCGCCGTCCGGCTCATTCAGGCAACTTTCAGTTTTCAGGCGAACGTGCCTCCCGAACACCGGCTGGTCAACAATGCCTTGGGCGGCGGGGGGATTCTGGACGTGGGATGCTACACGGTCTCCATGTCCAGGCTCATCGCAGGCGCCGCACTGGGGAAGGATTTTTGCGAACCCTCAGAAGTTCATGGGTTCGGTTGTTTTCATCCCGTGACGGGTGTGGATGGCTATGCAGTCGGAGAGTTGCTCTTTCCCGAAGGGATCATCGCCCAGATCGCATCCGGTGTGCTGTTGGCGCAGGAGAACGTGGTGCGAATCTATGGCGCCAAGGGCTCCATCGTCGTGCCTTGGCCTTGGGGACCTTCTCTGGAAGGTGGCACAACCAGGATTCTCATTAACCGAAACGGGCTGCCTCTGGAGGAATACCTGGTTCAAACAGACCAGTGGCTCTATGCAATTGAGGCGGACACTGTTGCGGAGAACATTGACAGGCGTCAAGCGTCTGCAATGAGCTGGGCGGATTCACTGGGCAATGCCAGCACTCTGGATGCCTGGCGCAAAGCCGTCGGTCTGGTCTATCAGATGGAGCAGCACACGTAGGAGGACATCCAGACTGCCCCTCACAAAAGGGGACACAGAGTGTTCTTGGGTGGACGTCATCTGATGCAGCTCGACCAAGCCGATGGAACTTGGTTTGCTCAGAAAGTCTGTGATACAGTTTTAGCATAGTATAGCAAGCCACCCGGAGTAAGAGAATGCGGTTTGCGTGGGACTCGAACAAGGCAAATTCGAACGTCAGAAAGCACGATGTGTCATTTCAGGAGGCTGCAACTGTTTTTGGTGACCCGCTGGCGATCACTTTTGCCGATCCCGATCATTCCGAGAGCGAAAGGAGAATCTATGAAGAAGACTGATGAGTCTTGTGACCTTCGTCCGTTGTATCGCCGAAAGGATCTTGGCATTGGACGGCGAGGCAAGTATCTTGAAGCCTACAGGAGCGGCACAAATCTTGTACTCTTGAAGCCTGAAGTTGCCAAGGCCTTTCCAACTGAGAAGGCGGTCAACGAAGCACTTCAGTCGCTGATTGATATTGCACAGAAATCAACGGGTCAGTTGGGTCACTGACAGAACCTGGAGTTGCATAAAATGGGCGGATTGCGCTCGACGAGTGTTCCTCGGGTTGCCATGCAGGAGGTTTAATGAAGATGGTAGAACAAAGAGTGAATAGTTCCGTTCCGGAAACTCCCAAGCCGGAGAAGAAGCGACTTGAGTCTTTGGATGCTTTTCGAGGGCTGACCATCTTCGTCATGGT
>JAKQFZ010000024.1 GCA_029558215.1 Candidatus Omnitrophota bacterium | reverse complement strand
CTCATCAGAGCGACACCTTCTGTCATTCTGAACGGAGCAAAGCAAAGTGAAGAATCTCGATTCTATGGGGCTTTCAGCGATCAGAGAGATGCTTCGCTTCGCTCAGCATGACAACCCCAAGAGGGTTTTGAGACAGCCTCCCCCGAAACCGGGATCTTGGCTACAGACTGAGCGAAGAAGTCGTAGGGGCGCTGTTTGCTGCGCTCTTTCTGGAGGGCAAGCCCTACTCCTACAAACCGAACGCGGTTGCTATGAGTGGGTAGCAACGCTGCCGACGATGTTCTTGTGGCTTCGGCAGCGCGCAAAGGCTTGCTACTAAAGCTCCTCATTGGCCTACGGCGCACCTGAAGGGGATGACAAATCCCCCCTTGATCCCCCCTTATCGAAGGTTCTTCAAGGAAAAGCGGGGTAGAGGGAGGACAAAGGCAGCGTTAATATCCTTCAAAAGCATGTGTGTTAAAGGAGAAGGATATGCAGCTGCCAATGTCCACAAGCAATAGTATCAGCGTTTTGGGAGAATGGGAAGGCTATCGTGTAGGGAGAACGCAACGTGTAGAAGGCGTGAAGGGAAAAGGGTGTGAGGAGGTGTGGATCGAACTATTGCCGGAAGAAACAGGGAGTATGGTCTGCAGTGCCTGCGGTGGGAAAGCCAAGTCGATTCATGAAGTGAGTGAGCGTATGATTCGAGACCTGCCGATATTGGGAGCGAAGACATGGTTGTTCGTGAAACGCAGACGGGTGTTATGCGAGAGGTGTGGACCGAAACTGGAGCGACTGAGTTGGCTGGACCGGCATCAACGGGTAACGAAACGGTTCGCGGAAAGTATTGTAAGGCTGTGCGAGGTACTGGCTATCAGCCAGGTGGCGCTCTATTTTGACTTGGGTTGGGAGACGGTGAAGAACATCCACAAGCGGGCCTTGAAGAGGCGGTTAGAGCCGGTGGAACTCTCTGGGTTGGAAGTGATAGCAATGGACGAGTTCGCCATTCAGAAAGGGCAACAATACGCGACATGCATTGTCAATCCAAAGAACAAGCAGGTGCTTTGGGTTGGTCGAGGCCGGGGGCGTGAAGATATTCGTCCCTTCTTTCAACTGCTGGGTCCCGAGAGGTGTAAGGCGCTTAAGGCTGTGGCGATGGACATGAACGGCGCTTATGAGCAAGAGGTGAGGAGTCATTGTCCCAACGCGCAGATCGTCTATGACCTGTTTCATGTGCTTGCCAAGTATGGTCGGGAAGTCGTGGACAAGGTCCGGGCCGAAGAAGGCCGACGACTCCAACAAGCAGATCCCTCACGCAAACTGGTACAAGGTTCTCGGTGGTTGCTGTTGCGTGATCGCGCGAATCTATCGCAAGATAACGAAGTGCGACTCAGCGAGCTGCTGGCAGCCAACAGGAATCTTTTCAAGGTCTATTTACTGAAAGAGGACCTGAAAGACCTTTGGCAGTATCGACACCCCGCAGGCGCCTTGAAGGCGTGGCACCACTGGTATCATCGGGCCTGTTGCAGCCGTCTCGTTCCCCTCAAGAAGTTCGCGAAACGACTCAAAGCCTACGTCCATGGAATCGTGAGTCATTGTCGCTGGCCACTTCACACCAGCCTCCTCGAAGGCATGAACAACAAGATCAAAGTCATCAAACGAGTCGCCTATGGCTTCCGCGATGATGAGTACTTCTTTTTACGTATTCGCGCCGCCTTCCCCGGTGTTCCTTGAAGAACCCTTATTAAGGGGGGTGTTTTCAGAACCACCTTGACGAAGGGGTGTCCTGTTCTGAACCCCCCTTAACAAGGGGGGCAGGGGGGATTCTCGGGAGAGCATATCCTGGCTGTATCACCTGCATAACTGAGCCCATACGAAGAATCTGAAATTTGCAATTGACAAGGGCTGTCGGAAAGTGATATAGGTTAGTTCAGGAAGTTGATTTGGTTTCTGAGCAGCATTGCCGGAGAGACTGTTCCGGCGCTGCTGAATGAGGAGGTGATGGTCTAGGCGAAAGGACAAATCGGTGATTTTATCTGGCGACGTGTGTTTTGTTTTATTTTGGTGTTTTCTATTTTGAAAGGAGTTTTCTGAAATGAAGAGAATTATTTTGGCTGCAGTTCTGATGTTGGTTGTTTCTCCGGCGTTTGGACAACTTGCCGGTATCTCGGTAGATTGGGCTAAGACGATGACGATGGAAGGTGCGGTTTCTTCCGTTGCTTACAACTATGCGACGGATCATTTTCTGGTCTGCCAATACAACGCCCCTGTGGGCAAGAAGGTTGCCATCGTCAATCAAGCGGGTGACACGATTCTTGGTTACTTAAATGAGACGGGTCTGACTTTTGGGACTCTTAATGTCTTTGCAATTTGCGTTGGTTCAGACGGAGTGATCTTTGGTGGTGGCAACCCAGATCCTGATGGTGCCGGTACACTCGAGGATCGGTATCTCTATCGTTGGGCGAATGAGTCGGCAGTCCCAACTCAGTTCAACCTTGGTCAAGCTGACTCAGCGAATGCAGCTAACGATTTCGGGATGATTTTCCCCCGTGCCATGGATGTTTATGGCACCGGTGTGAACACCGTTGTTGCTTCATCGGGTGACAATTCTTACGACGTTTCCATCCTGACGACGACCGATGGAGTCAACTTCACGTTCGCATACAGAACCAACGCTGACAATGCGACTGATGCTGCCACCCAGATTAAGCAGGGCGTTGCTCTGACAAGTGATCCCGCAGAGATCTACGGCGTCAAAGCTGATGGCGCGGGTCAGGTTGTCTCGATTGTCAAGTCAGTGACAGACACTTGGTTTGCGAAAAGTGGTTTTGTTCCGGCAAACAGCTACGGTGTTCC
The DNA here is from genome assembly GCA_029558215.1 of Candidatus Omnitrophota bacterium. Taxonomy (GTDB): domain Bacteria; phylum Hinthialibacterota; class Hinthialibacteria; order JAKQFZ01; family JAKQFZ01; genus JAKQFZ01. Next base: position 21,596 of record JAKQFZ010000024.1, on the reverse strand, counting down.
TCCGGCGGGTTTTGGCGCTGCGGCGCTCATTGACTATTCAGAGGCACAGAACGCAGTGTTTGTCATTGGTTACAGCCAGACCGACGACTGGTTGACCGCGCTTGATGGGACAACAGGTGCAACTCTGTTCCAGACTCAGATTGGACAGAACGTCAGCACTTACGGCTACGGCACAATGTCCGTCAATGATGCTCAACTTGGCGGTTACTTCGGATCACGTGCACTCGGCACGAACTTGGCGCTCTTTGGCAAGTTCTCCTACACCACATTGGCAACGCCAACGAACACTCCGACCGAGACTCCGACATTTACTCCGGAAGCGACACCGACAAAGTCCTCCGGTGTGAAGGAATTTGAAGTCTACGAATAATCGTTACTTCGGATTCGATGAACAAACAAACAGGGCTGGGATTGTTCCCAGCCCTGTTTCTTTGGGGATGCTCTCCCGAAAGAAGGGTATGTCATTCTGAACGTAGCAACGCTCTTGGGAGCGAAGTGAAGAATCTCTCCTACAGTCCGAAGCCCTTCGGCGAAGGCAAAGAGAGACTCTTCGCTCCGAAGACTCCGCTCAGAGTGACATCTTGCTTACACTGTCGTTCTTCGTGCCCCCCTGCGATAGCTGAGGCAGTACCATTTTCTGAGAAAACTCATTGACACGTCATTTTCAGGGATGATATCTTTGGCCTTAACGAAGTGGGTATGTATGTATCGGGTTGCCGAAGGCAAGGAGGTGATTGCAGCGTAGTTCTCGGAAGAGTTGATCATTTGGTTTTTGAGCGAGTGTTATACTTTTTTTCGTCTTGTTTTTCGTGAAAGGAGTTTTGAGAGATGCATAGAAGACTTTTGCTGGTTTTGGCTCTTTGTTCAATTGTTCCCATGGCGATGGCAGACACGGTTATCGAAAGTTTTGAGAATGCCAATCCGGCAGGGTGGCGGACAACATCGCCTCAGCCGGGTCAGGACAGAAACATTGCGTCACCTCGGTATTCGCCAATTCCGCAATACGTTACCGAGCATGTCACCCACGGTGCGGCCGCGGGACGCTTTGGTGCAAACTGGACTCTGCCAGGTGTTGACTATCCGGCGAACGCGAACGTCTATGAAAGTGGCGGGACAACCCTCTACTGGGCGCTCCGCATCAGCACAGCCAGTGGAGCCGCTTTGGGGAACATACCTACATCAGCCGAATTGCATGCGGACATCTACAACCGAACTGCTGATCCAATGCAGTTTGCCTTTGTGGTCAGTGACGGTGGTTTGGAGAGGGGTCCCCTCACGACATTGGCGCCGAACGCATCAACAGAATATGTCTGGAAGCTTTCTGAGGGATGCACCGGTTGGGTCACCGGAAACGGTGTCTGGAACTCAGGCACCGTGGTCATGAACTCAATGCTTCTGTATACAACCACGGCACCAACGGCAGCGCAGTTCACTTTTGATATTGACAACGTCAGAGTCGTGACGCCTCAGACCGATTTTACGCCTCCAGCTCCTCCGGTGTTGCTCTCACTGAAGCAGGGCACCAACCCGGGGGATCTTCTGGTAAGCTGGGTCGCCAACACGGAACCTGACTTGGATCACTACGCAATCTATCTTGGAACCAATTCCAACTTCGCTGGCAACAGGATGACGTTCCCGAGCACACCGTTCGCGACGGCGGCGAGCAGTGCCACATCTGCCGTGTTGACCGGTGTCACTCCCGAACAGGCGATTTACATCAGACTCACTGCGTTCGATAATGCGACTCCGCAGCAGAACGAGTCTGGCAAGAGTATTTTTCTCGCCGCTCGCTTGAGAGCGGATGGCGGGTCAACTCTTGATCAGATCGTTCTCGATCTGGACAGGTATCCCAACACAAATTCCTACTTTGTTGATGCAGGATACTATCACATGTCGGTCTACAATGCGCAGGCTCTTGCCACGAACGGACGCAACTACATCAGTTGTCTGGCAAGAGCAGTGGCTGATGGCAGTGTGGTACTTGCCCCATCCACGAACACTTTTGTTGTCTGGTCTAACGGTATGGATGGCGATGCGGCGGGTTCTGCTCCCACAGGTGGAGAGGGACTCTCAGAGGCCAATGTGTCGAAACTTGCCAGCTACATTGACGCTGGTGGAAGACTCATGATCTCCGGAACGGGCTTCATCACCGACCTGAATGCTGGTTCTTCGGCGAAACAGGCATTTCTGGCGGACAAACTGAAAGCGATTCTCGTTTCGGATAATATCGCTTCAGACACGATTAACACGTCCGGCATCTTCACCAGTTTAAGCGCGTTTCGCACTGGAACAGATCTCTGGAGCTATGCCGCATGGGCTGGCACACATAACGATCAGATCGCTGCACGGTCGGGTGCAGTTCCGGCGATGAACTACAACAGCGCCGAGAGTGCCTGCGTCTGCTACGGTGAGCAGGTTGTTTCTTTCGGATTCGAGTTCGAGATGGTTCGTCCGGATCCATGCACCTCCTTTGCCCAAGGCGCGGCGGCTCGAGCTGCCCTGATGGCAGACGTTATTGACTATCTGACTTCTCCTCCGGTGGACACCCCGACTCCGTCCACAGGCGTGAGAGAATTCGAAGTCTACGAATAATCGTCACTTCGGATTCGATGAACAAACAAACAGGGCTGGGAAACTTTTCCAGCCCTGTTTTTTTCCACATGACAGATCAGACGAATGGGAGTGTAGAAGAGAAGACACAGAAAGGGGAAGACGCGATGAAAGGGCTCTTTATCGTTGCCTGCAAGGTTCTGGGGTTATTTCAGTTGTACTTCGCAATGGGGACGATCGCCCAGGTCGGTGTCTGGCTCAGCATGAAGGTCTATTCCTCACCTGAAGGTGGGATGCTGACGCCTTCATTCTACTGGACACTCATTCATAGCTTCTTGAGTTTTGCGCTTGCTTTCATATTGCTGTTCAAGACCGATCTGCTTGTTCGCATCACAGGGCTTTCCGAGTCCGAATCCATTCCGCAACTTCCGTCACCGGAGAATCTTCTTAGAATTGGAATATTGTTGCTGGGGGTATTTCTTGTCTTTCGTTCCATTCCCGACCTCATCAAGCAGATATTCAGACTCCACAAGTACATCGGGGTGAAGCTTCTCCACAAGGATGGGTTTGTAGACAGTGACTGGTTGTCCGCTGTTCTGGGAGCATTCTGCCAGTTTGTCCTTGCACTGTTGCTTCTGCTGAAACCAGATGCAATCATCAAGCGCATCTCAACGACTGAGTAAAATTACTCAATGACTAAGTAATTTTACTTGATTCTTATTTCTATTGGTGCTAATAACGAAAATCATGAAATATGAGAGAGCACTGACTGGCGTACTTCGCGAGAAATTGTCCAATCCCACCTCGGTGATTCATGTCTTGGTAGGCCCTCGTCAGGTAGGCAAGACCACCATTGCACGTCAGGTTGAGGAAGCCGTAGACATTCCATGTGTCTATGCCACCGCAGATAGTCCGGTTCCTCTTGACTCGGCTTGGCTTGAGACCCAATGGCGAAGGGCGCAGACTCTTTGTACATCGCAGAAGAGTCCTGTCATTCTTATCTTGGATGAATTGCAGAAGGTACGTGGATGGAGTGAAACGCTGAAACTGCTCTGGGACAGTCGGCGTCCTGCTTCAGACATTCGGGTGCTTGTGCTCGGCTCGTCCGCTTTGCTCATGCAAGAGGGGCTTACGGAGAGTCTAACGGGACGATTCTTTCTTCACCGGTGTACTCATTGGAGTTTTTCCGAATGTCGTGACGCCTTTGAGTGGAGTGTCGAAGAATGGATCTACTTTGGTGGCTATCCGGGAGCCTCTGCGTTCATCGAGAACGAGACGTTCTGGAAAAGGTATGTCGTGGATTCCTTGATCGAGACCGTTCTTGCCCGAGATGTTCTTCATATGGTAAAGGTTACGAAACCCGCTCTTCTTCGGCACCTCTTTGCCCTGTCTGCAACCTTTCCAAGCCAGATCGTTTCCTACAACAAGATGCTTGGTCAACTGCAAGAGGCGGGAAATACAACCACCTTGGCAAACTATCTGCGACTTCTTGAGTCAGCATTTCTGGTCAGTGGCCTTGAACTTTTTTCTCGTGGAACGAGGCGCAAACGCGGGAGCAGTCCCAAACTTGTTCTATGGAATAACGCCTTGGTGAATGCGCTCTCGACTCATGATTTCGAGAGCGCCATTGCCGACTCGGTATGGTGGGGAAGACTTGTGGAAAATGCGGTTGGGGCGCATCTGCTGAACGGCCTCAACTCTGTCGAGTACTCCGTCACATACTGGCGAGAGGGGCACCACGAAGTGGACTTCATCATCGCACGAGGGAGAGACGTCTGGGCGGTTGAAGTGAAGAGCGGTCGAAGCTGCAAAGCAACTGGTCTGGATCAGTTTAGACAACGCTATCCCGGTGCGAGAATGCTTCTGGTAGGTTCCCAAGGTGTGCCCCTCGATGAATTCTTTGAGAGACAAGCCTCAGATTGGCTTCGGTGAGGGCTCCCAGCCCGAGAAAGATCCACCATATCCCAGCTGCCCATACACTCTGTACATCTCATCGGATAACGCCGATGCCCCAGTCTCGTGGAGTCAGCCAGTTTGCACCTGTTCCGTTCCACATCAACGCCTGCATCTCGGGCTGGCGGTCTGGGCTGTAATCATGTGCCGCGACATCCAAACCGATGATCTGTCCCGACTCGACACCCGGTTCTCCGAATACCGACAGCGGAATCTCCGCCTTGATTTCGCAGCCTGAGTCGAACAGGTCAACCGATATCTGTGCTTCGCTGATTTTGCGTTTCTGTGGAAAAGAGAATATCTGCGCGTTCTCGCCTCGGATGCCTGGTGACACAAGCATCTGGAAATCACGTGGCGAGAAGTAAGGTCGTTCTTCAGGGCCACCGAAACCGAGGTAGATTTCGAGCGAGTCGCCCTTCCAGATGTCCTCTCCGTCGAAAGGATTCTGTGCAGGCGTACAATCGTGAAATCGCGCGCAGACCAGAAGACTCTGCTTCGAGAATGCCAGCCACACATCCGAAGTGAAATCACTCTCAGAGCCGATGCCGGTCAAGGCATGCACCTGGCGAAGAGAGACTGTTGGCTTCTCAGGATCTCGACTCCACGAGGAACTCTCAACCAAAGGGATCACCGCAATGTTGAACCGCTTTTCGATCGGGTGAGGTTTGCGGGCGATCTTCACCCCTGCGACAATAGGTTCCGTGATTCTCATGTTGCGAAGTTCAGCAAGGGAACTCCGACACTCCCATCTGATCTGTTCCCCCGCAGGTACGGTCTTCCGGGTCTTCTCGCTCTTCCAGGGAAAGCGCATACTGAGATCGCACATTGAGGGATTTGTCAGATGGCTGGCAACCTCCAATGTTGTGACGATCTGATCCTGGTCAATGATTGGCCGCAGTCGCAGGCTTACCGCATCGCTGACAACGGCTCTGAGCGTTGCTTCCATCGGCAGGGGAAACGATGAAGAAGCGGCCTCGCTTAACTCATCACCTTGGATCTCCAGTGTTGTGCGAATTGTGTGGTCGCGGGCGATCGAATCGGATGGTGCCCGCAATGTGACGCTTACTCTGCGCTCAGCCTGAGGTGCAAGAGTGAGACTTCGGGGACAACGCACCTTCCAGCCTTTGGGAGACTCGATCGAAAGCCGTGCCTTGATCTTCTCGCGGAAGGGATTGAGGAAGACCAGTTGGGCTTTCACCGTCTCCTCAGGCTGCAGTGTCAGGCTGTCCGGACAGAACCGGAAAGACGTTCTGAGCAAGAGACTCTCAGAAATCCCAACAAAGCAAGCCGGCGTTTCATTGATGGTACAGTGTGCATTCCCGTCTTCGAGGCCATCGATCGTCTGGGTCTCACCAAAAAGACCATGGTGTTTGAGAGAAGAGTGTGCTGTCGGGAGCATCAGATCAACCGACTCACCGCTTGTGCATGCAATGAGAATCAAATCCTCTCCCTTTTTCCACAGCCAGCTGTGAACCTTGCCATCCAGGCGTGGGTCTCCAACATACTCCGCCCCGTCCAGCCAGGTGGCCAGGTTCCTGCATGCTTCAAAAGACGGCTTTTCCGATCGGTCGTAGCGAAGCAGTCCAAGATAGGAATCCCAGCGCTCATCATCGGGATTGTCCGTCCAGTCCACGAGACAAAACCAGAAGATTTTCTCAACAAGTCCGGTGGCAAGATTCGACAGATAATTCCGCACCAGCAGATTCGCCTGCTGTTGCTCCGAAACGCCGTGTTTGCGGTTCGGGTGGGAGGTGACACCCATTTCGGTGATCCAGACCTTCTTGTCCGAGTCTCCATATCGGGTCATCAAGTGGCGAAGGTTCTGCAAGTCGCGCTTGATCGCCTGTTCAGGTTCCCCCGTCAGATAGTAATGGCAGGAAAGCACATCGAAATAGTCCCTCGCGCCCAGTTGATATGCCCGTTCGATAAATTTCAGATCAAATCCGGCGGTACACATGCCGACGACGATGCAGTTGGGGTCGGCTCGCTTGGCTGCCTTGTAGGCTTCCTTGAGAAGTCGTGTGTAGTCTTCCACGTCTGGTTGGGGTCTCCAAAATGGCAAGATGTTTGGTTCGTTCCAGATTTCCCAATAGCGGATGCGATCCTTGTAGCGGTTGACCGCTTCAAAGGTGAAGTTGGCAAACTGTTTCCATTCCAGCTCATTTGCTGGGGCAAATCCGTCTCCCCGTGCCCAAGCAGAGGAGTAGCAAAGGATGGGGAAAATCTGAAGATCGTGCTGGTCGTACAGATCGAGCAGTGCGTCGGAAAAACTCCAGTCGAACTCTCCCTCGCGAGGTTCCAAAACATGCCACCAGAAATCGCTTCGATCCCAGCGGATACCCAGTTGTTTCAGATTACTGATTCGGCGCAGAACATCCCCCTGGAGGGCATGGCGCTGATGAAATGCTCCAACGCCATTGATGCCAAAGACACCGCCCGCATCTTGTTTTGACGATGCTGCATTCTTTGGAATATCGGCCGCTCTTGCATCAAGGACATTGGCGACAGTCAGGAAGACCGTCAAAAAGCCGACCAAACACCAACCACCCATTTTCGTCTCCTGCGCTTCAGCGTATTGGAATTCTTCTTGCAGAGCATCCCGAGGGACTCATCGCGCATTGCATCTAGGGACGCAGAACGGACATGGCCTTTTCAATTTTCCCTCGAATGCGTTCCTTGTCTTCTTCTGGTGCATCCAGGAGCAAGGCCTGCTGCCAGCGTTCAATGGCTTCCTGAGTTCTGTTCTGTGCCAGAAGTACGTCGCCAATGTGCTCGATAATCACAGCGTCGTCGCCCTTCAGTTGAAGAGCACGGAGCAGTTCCGCTTCCGCCTGGGGATACATATTCTTTCTGAAGAGAACCCAACCCAAACTGTCCACAATATCCCCGCTGTCGGGTGAGAGTTCCAGCGCTTTTCGGATAAGCCGCTCCGCATCATCCAGACGATGATTTCGTTCGGCAAACATGTAGCCCAGGTGATTGTAGCCTTCGGGTTTGTTCGGATAGGAGTTGATGACTTTGAGGTAGACCTGCTCGGCATCTTCAAGGAGATTTTGTTTGTCATACAGGTAGCCAAGTTTCAGAAAGTAGTTCATCTCATCGGGTTTGATCTCAAGAAGCTTGTCGAGAACTCTTGTCGCGTCTGCATAGCGCTTCTGGGCTTCCAGTGATAGAGCCAGCCACCAGAGAATCTGCGTGTTCTCAGGGTCTTTGCGCAGCAATTCCTGAACCAGAACTTCGACCTTCGGATAGTCCTGCGTTTGCCAGTAAAGTGACGCCAACTCCTGTTGCGCTGCAGCACTCTCCGGATTCTTGACAAGCACCTGGTTGAAGACCTCGATGGCTTTCTGGATTTGCTTCTGCTCACGCAGGCATTGACCGAGCAGCAGGAGAACAGACTCTTCCTCAGGTTCATGAGCGAGATACTTTCTGAACTGCTCTTCCGCCTGAACAAACATACTGCCTTGCATGTAAATCAGACCCAGATAGTGATAGGCGGGAAGATAGGTTGGGTCAATTTCGGATACGAGTGTGAACTCTTTGAAAGCCGTCTTATGGTCACCCTGTGCAAGCGCAATTTGAGCGATTCGTCTTCGGGCATCGAGATTGCCCTCATCGAACTCCAGAAGGCGTCGGTAACTGTCTATCGCTTTGTCGTACTGCTTGAGTCGCTCGTACAGCTGCCCCAGGGTCATGTATATGGGTTTGTGGCCAGGCTGCGCTTGGGCAACAGCCTCGAGGTGCTCTGCCGCTTTGTCAGCCTGGTTCAACCTCAGGTAGCACTGACCAAGATTGTAGTGATAGATTACGGCTGCATCGGGATCCAGCGAAAGCAGTTTTTCATAGGCATCCGTCGCCTTGGGATAGTCACCCGCCGCCATGAAAAGGGTGCTGATCTCCTGGTAGGCCTTGACCCTTTGCGAACCGCGTCGCGTGGCAACCTCAAAATGCGGCTCCGCCAGTTCCGGTTTGCCCGATCGGTACAACACCATGCCCATCGCCAAATTCGCTGCATGATCCTCAGGAGCGAGTTCCAGCGCTTTGACCAGGGCTTCATGTGCCTCTTCCAAACGCCCCAGGTTCTGGAGCAGCACCCCGATTCGCGTTTGCACAAAAGCCGACTCGGGTGCCCGTCTTGCGACAGACTGATACTCGGCCAAGGCGGCTTCCAGCTGCCCTTCGAATTCAAGAGTGCTTGCCTTCGCGTATGCTTTGAACAATTCGGTCTCATTCATCAAGCCTGGCGCGGGTTCCGTTACCGGTGCGACTTCCGGCGTTGGCTCGACGATGAGATCGGCTATCTCAGGTGTTGGTGTGGCAGTTGCTCTCACCATGAAGTCAGGCACGATCCTCGGCACGAATTCCGAGAATCGTCCACATCCAATGTTGAGGCACATACCGAACACCAGAAACAGAATCAGAAACGACTGCGACCTTGTCTGCATTGTCACAACCTCAACACTTCTCCGATGGCATCTGCCAGACATCTCCCCAGTTGAATTTCTCGCGCAGAATCTCATAGAACGTCCTTCTTTTCGACGTGATCAACTTGAAACAAGCAGGGTGCTTCCGGATTCGAAGCGTATGTCCCGCAGGCAGGCAATACTGCTCCTGTCCATCTACGGTGATTTGCAGCTCCACTTCGGACTGCTCGGAACGCATGTCCACCACAGCGCTGTCCGGAATCACCAACGCCCTTACTCCTAACGTGTGAGGACAGATGGGCGTGACGACCCAGGCATTGATTGCGGGGTAGAGAATAGGCCCTCCCGCGGCCATGGAATGAGCGGTCGAACCAGTTGTGGTTGACAGGATAAGGCCGTCCGCTCGATGAGTTGTTCCCCACTGACCATCAATGAACAGAGTGATTACCGCCAGACGTCCCTGCAACCGGCGGTTCAGCACCACCTCATTCAGCGCAGGACTGAGAATCGTCGCATTTTCCCCCAGCACTTCAGCAAGCAGAAGATTTCGATCAGATGTTTCAAAGTCGCCTTCCCGCAGTGACTCCAACGCCTCATGCAGTTCGGGAACTGTTACTTCCGCCAGAAATCCAAAACGCCCCAGGTTGACACCAAGAACTGGAATCTCAAGGTTTGATCTCGCAAGCAGCCTGGCGACATTCAGCAGCGTGCCATCGCCGCCTAGAACAATCACCGCTTCCGAAGAGGCCACCTGCTGCTCGGGCGTCATGCCATCGTTTGGCTCACCCAGTCGTTCTGAAAGCCATTCGTCTGCGACCGGCTGCATGTTCCAGTTCTTCAGGATTTGTATGATGCTTCCCGCCAACTGGGTCACGTTGGGTTTGTCTTTGTTGCAGACAATGGCCACCCGCTTCATGGCTGGTTTCCCTTCGCTTGAGGTTGGTCATGCAGCTGTTGGCGATAGTCGCGGACTCTTCGTTGCATTGCACGAAGAGGCACCCCGAACCGTCGGGCGAGGACTCGAATCTTGTTGCAGCGGCTGTGAGGGCAGCGCTCGATATCACAGATACCGACCGCCAGAAGTTCACACACCAAACGGTTCCACTCTTTCTTGACAGAGGATATTGGCATCAAGAGTTCGGCGGCGAATCTGTTTGCCAGTTCCTCTTCCGCATCCTCTTCATCTTCTGAGCTGGAAGGCTGCATGTCATGAAAGGATTCCGACATGAGAATGTGTCCCAGCTCGTGAGCCAGGGTGAAATTCATTCGCGCTGCCAGTTCCTCGTCCTGGTTCAGTTCTTCGGGCAGAAAGATGGCTCTCGGGCTGTCCGTAAGACGACCCAAAGCCACACCCTGAATACTGCCCAAATCTTCAACAAAGACGATCTGAATGTTCAGTTTGTTCACGATACCGTGAATATCCACTGGGATCGTGACGCTGGGAAGACAATTCTTCAACGTATCCTGCGCGATCTCTTCAGGTTTTCTTGTCGCTTTTCTTGTCACTTCCGCCGCCTGCTGTTTCGTTTGCCATCTGTTACCTTGTGGTTCTCAGCAAGGAATCCTTTGACGAGATAAAGGAGCATCTGAGCTTCCTGTTCCGTAAGACTGTTTTCGACTCTGAGTCTTGAGTAAATCCCTTCATATTCGAGTATGGTCTCTGGACGCGCCTGAGGTTCCAGCGACGTTGAGGTATTCCCCCTGTCAGCAGAGATGCCAGGATTCCTTGCGACGGTCTCTCTGGCAAACGAAGGCTTGCCCATGTTGTCAAATCGAAGCGCCTGAGACTCATCCCGCATTTCTCGTTCGGGGATATCCATTCCGTACAGATTCGAAAACACATCCAAAACTGGAACCAGTTTAAGCCGTGTTGGCGCCACTCCCTGTTCCCACTGAAGGTAAGTGCTGGGGGAAATCCTCGCCAACTGAGCCAAGCGTCCGTAAGAGAGGCCTTTCTTGACTCTCAACAGACTCAATTTCTCTGCTATCTTCATTTCATTCACCCGAAGGAATACATAGCAGAACAGACAGCCCGATGCAAACAATGCGGTTCCACCTGAAATCCGTTGCAGTTGCACTCTCAATCCCCTAGACTTCCAAAGTCAGCAACGGCATACTCCTGGCGACACAGAGCCTGAGAGATGTGTGTCCTTTGTGGAACACGCATCCGGAGGGAGTGAGCATAGCCCGAACACCTGCAGGCGCTGGCCTGCTCAGAATGTGTGGAATCACAACATGAGCGTTCCCAAAGGTTGGAAACAACTGCTGCCGAGTCTTCTCGTTATTGTCTTTGCAGGTTGGAACTTCGCCATTGCGGTTTCCAACAAGGGCATGCTTCTACCATTCCGCGCTGAGAACGCGTCACTTGTTTCGGATTACCGTGAAGTGTGGGGAAACATATTCTGGTTCGTGCCTTTTTTTATTACATTGTGGCTCGTAATCGGATGGTGGGTTTCACGTGACGGTGTGCGGAGTCTGGCTGATGCGCTCGAACGGGATGCATTCAGAACACTCCCCCTCCTCTTGTTGGTTCCTCTGGCCTGGTTTACCTCGGAACTCGGTTGGAGTCTTTCATCGAGGATGCTCATCGTTCAGATCGTCCTTGGCGTGACCATGGTGCTCCGGCTTTCCGAGAAAAGATCTTCATGCGATCTTCATCCAGCAATCGCAAAGATGATCATCATCTTGGCGGGATTTGCTTTCGCGATCGTTGTCTCCCGCTTTGCCATCCATCGGCATCGGGAGTTTCACACCTACGCTTTTGATCTTGGGATGGTCAGCAACATTGTCTGGAATACATCTCGGGGCAGGTTGTTTCAGACTTCGCTTTTCCCATGGTCTATCCTTGGGGAGCACCTGGCATTTGTCTACGTGTTGTTCGCACCGTTGTACTGGCTCTGGGAGGACCCCAGGATGTTGATAATCGTGCAGGCGCTGCTTCTGGGTTTGAGCGGTGTTGCCTTCTACCTTCTCAGCCAGAGAGTTTTGCGACAGACTGCGCCCGCGTTTTGTCTGGCCTTGGCTTATCTGTTGCATCCCGGGCTTCGAGGTGTGGGACTTACCGAAGTGCATGAAGTTGCGTTCTTCCCGCTTCTCTTCTTTAGCGCGCTGTACGTTGGCTGGCCTGATGAAGTGGAACGAAGATGGACAAGTGGCAAATCTGCGGCGTTCTTGATTCTATTGTTTGGTGCGGTTGCTTGTCGTGAGGATACGGCTTTACTTGTCGCGGCTCTCGGCATTTACCTAATCCTGGGACAAAACAGAACGCGCCTGGGAATTGGGATCGTGGTGGGAGCACTCGCATGGTACATCTTGGCAACTGGGCTCGTGATCCCATTTTTCAGAGGGAAGCCGTACAGTTACACTGTGAGGTATGCCGAAATGGGTGGGACTTTTGGAGGGATGATCTCGACTGCCATTGCCAACCCGGTCTACACACTTCGGCTGATTTTCTCAGAAGCGCACAGACCTTTTCTCTGGCAGGCGTTGGGATCGGTCTTGTTCGTCGCGTTGTTGTCGGGGTGGGCCTGTCTGATGCTCTTGCTTGCGCTTGCTGCCTGTGTTCTTGCGTCCGAGCCCCAGCAGTATTCACTTCTTTCACAGTATCCGGCGGTCTGGTTGCCAGTGGTCTTTGTGACGGTTCTTCTGGCGATGCGGCGACTCGCCAAGGTCGGAGTATCAGATGCGCAGGATGACGAAAAGCCTTACGTACAGAAGAACCGTTTGAGGTCGTCTCTCAAACCGATGCCGATAGCCATGACGTTGTTGGCGCTGGCGGTTCTGACGCCGCCTTTCTCGGTCGTTCCACCATGGAAGACGATGGTCAATTCTGGATCGTGGTCGCTTGTCTATCCGCCCCAACCTTTTGGTGAGGATGCGCGAACTGTGCTGGCTCGCTTTACCGACCGGACAGGGTCTGTTTCAGCGCAGACCATATTTGTTCCGCACGTTGCCTCTCGAAGCAAAGTTTTCCAGTTCCCCGACGGACTGAATACCGATTACATTCTCGTGGATATCGGGCAGTCAAGCAATTCCTACCCTCTCACAAAAGAGGAACTTAGGAACAGCATCTTGACGCTGTTGAAGCAGGGAACGTACCAAGTTAAGGACAGGTCAGGTTCTGTTTGCCTGTTAAGCCTGGGTGGCGTGCCGACAGAGGCTACGGGTTTGGTCATTCGGGAGCTCGAAGCGGGGCAGTAACCTGCGGTGCCTGTTAATCTTCTCGGGAGATTCGTTTGAAAGCCGCTCTTTTTGGAACATTTCTGATACTGATCGCGCTTTCTATTGTTGCGTGGCTCATCGAACCTCCTCTGGCAGAGCATGGGAAGACGCCGCTTATATGGACAAGTGACGACAACCCCGCTCGACGGGAGCAGATCGATCTCTTCAATGAACTTCACCCCATGTTCCAAGTCAAACTTGATCCGAGCAACTCCGATATGCAGAAGGTCATCGTTCAGTCTCTCGCTGGCGTCGGCCCCGATCTTTTTTGCAGTTACAACGGATTTCAGCTCTCTGCCTACGTCAAGTCGGACATTGCCTGGGATGTGACTGACAGACTAAGGGAACAGGGTATAGATGTTGTCCAGGACACTTGGACTGCTTCTCATCCGACGTGCATTCTTGAGGATCGTATCTACGGATTTCCGACCAACGCGGCGGTAGATGCGATTTGGTACAACAAGGATATCTTTAAGCAACTTGGAATCAGTCCTCCAGAGACACCCATGACTTGGGAAGAGTTCATTCCTCTGGCGCAACGCCTTACCGTCCGAGATGAAAGTGGGCGGATTAAGCACTTTGGCTTTCTTTTTTCATTTCACATGTGGAACAACTTTGTGATGCAGTGGGGTGGGCGGATGTATTCTGAAGATGGAACTCGCTGCGTGGTTGACAGCCCTGAAGCCATTCGGGGCATTCAGTTCATGCACGATCTGGTCTACAAATACCGTGTGACTCCCAGTCCTGTTGAGGAAGCAGCGATGGCAACTCAGGGCGGATGGGGATCGGGCAACATCACCTGGTTTGGTGCGGGCAAAGGGGCGATGGCTCTAGGCGGGCGTTGGTGGCTCTGCATCCTTCGTGACTATGAGGGTTTGCGACTCGGTGCCTTTGAATGCCCACATGGGCCAAACAGGGTTTTTCTCGGATATGGCAAGTCGGTGCTCATCAACAAGAACAGTCCCCGGCGCGAAGAGGCTCTGAACTTCCTGGTCTATATGTCCCAAAAACCTTACAACGATCTGATCAACCATCAGGCGGATGCCCTTGCTCCGGTGAAAAAGTTTTGTTACACGGATGACTACCTGCACGATCCGGACTTTCCCGAAGAGGATTTCAACGATGTCTGGCGCGACATCATGGAGTACGGTGTGCCAGAACAGATCAGTCCATTCGTCAACGGCAATGTGGCTTCTCGAATCATGACCAATCAGCTCGATCTGGTCCGAAACAATCAGAAACCTGCATCGGAGGCCATGAAGACTGCAGCCGAGTTGATCAACAAAGAAATCGAGAAAGCCATAGAACGTGATCCGTCACTCAAAGAAAAATACGAAGCGTTGAGGCGCACAAACTGAGATGAGTCGCAGAACCGGAAGAGACAACGAGATTCGGACGGCACTGTTTTTCCTGCTTCCCAACTTTGTCGGCTTTGTCGTTTTTACGGCAGGTCCGGTGTTGTTCTGTCTTGCAATGAGTTTCTCCAACTGGAATCTGCAGCGAACGATTCCTTTCCAATGGGTTTGGTTCAGGAACTTTGGAGAACTGCTTTCCGATAGGGATTTTTGGCTCTACTTCATCAATACCGGATATCTGATGCTCGGATTGCCGGTGGCGGTCTTTGGGTCGCTTTTCCTGGCGATTCTCCTGAATCAGCAGTTGCGCGGGATTGTCGCCTATCGAACGCTCTTCTACCTGCCGAGCATTACCAGCGGCGTTGCGTTGATGATCCTCTGGAAGGTTCTTTACAATCCAGACTTTGGTCCCATCAATGCGGTTCTCGAGGGTTTCTTCAGGCACACAGGCATCAACCGAGTCCTCACTGCACTGGGATCTGGGGAGCTCAAGGCGCCGCAATGGCTGCTCTCGACTCAGAACCTCTTGGGAGTGGATATTGAGCACGTTCGTTTGACCCTGAAACAATGGGGTGTTGGTGCGCGAGACGCGATCATCATCATGGGAGTCTGGACTGCCATCGGTGGCAACAATATGCTCCTGTATCTTGCAGCGTTGAGCAATGTTCCTCAGGAACTCCACGAAGCGGCGCAGATTGATGGGGCAGGGAGATGGGCAGCATTTTGGAATGTGACTTGGCCTCAGTTGGCGCCGACGACATTCTTCATTCTTGTGATGAGTTGCATCGGTGGACTTCAGGGGGGATTCGAGCAAGCTCGGGTCATGACGGCGGGCGGTCCAGCAGGAACGACAACCACGCTCAGCTACTACATCTACCGAAAAGCATTTGAGGAGTTCGAAATCGGCTATGCCTCAGCGGTTTCATGGATTCTGTTTGTGCTGATTCTTGTCGTGACGCTGGTCAACTGGCGCTTCGGCAGCAAGGAGGTCAGCTATTGAAGAGGGGAAATCTTGCCAGTCATCTGTTCTTGGGCTTTTTGGCGCTGACCATGCTGTTGCCTTTCCTCTGGATGGTGCTGGCAAGTTTCAAGTCTCTCAGTGAAGTCGAGCAACTCAACCCATTTCCAACTGTCTGGAAACTGAGCAATTATCCTGACGTGTTTGAGCAGGTCCCTTTTGCGCGGTATTATTTCAACAGCGTCTTCATCGCGCTGTGGGTGACATTTCTGCAAGTGTTGACCAGCTCATTGGCGGCATATTCCTTCGCGCGTCTTCGATGGAGAGGGCGCGATGTTGTCTTTCGGCTCTATCTGGCAACGCTTATGATTCCAGGTGTTGTGACGATCATTCCCAACTACGCCCTTATGGTCAAACTGCATCTTCTTGATTCCTATATCGGTTTGATCGTTCCTGCTGCTTTTACCGCGTTCGGGACATTTCTACTCAGGCAGTTCATGCTGACGATTCATCCATCACTGGACGAGTCCGCCTCGATAGATGGCGCCACTCACTGGCAGATATTCTGGGATATCATCATGCCCCTGGCGAGACCCGGGATCATTACGCTTGCGATTCTAACATTTATGGGGACATACGGATCCTTCCTCTGGCCTCTCATCATGATCAAGAGCGAACACCTGCGAACGCTTCCGGTCGGTATGCTGTATTTCGACACAATCTACGGCAGACAGACCAACCTTCTCATGGCAGGCAGTGTCATGTGCATCATCCCTCTGATCATCCTGTTTGTCGTTGCGCAGAAGTTCATCGTGCGCGGGATCCAGATTGGTGCGGTAAAAGGGTAGAATATGGGACTAGTACCGAGATTATACAGCGCACTTTCTGAGGAACTCTAGATTTAGTGCGATTCAGCGATCGGACGCAGGAGGTGCCGGGTTCGATAGCATGGGCCATTCTTGGAAGGGTATGTTTTTAGTGTCCCCCTAGCAGATTGAACTCCATATCCTGCCTTCAGAAAAGAGCTTGCTATTTGCGAGCAGGCGTAGCAAGATCGATAAGGACGCTTTGCCAAGAACTGTGAGGTTCTTTATGCACACCAGAATTTGGAGGATCCCAAGAATGAGAGTGCCAGTGCTTTTACTTCTCTGCGCCCTGTTTGTTTCAAGCACGACCTTTGCCGGAGACCTGACCCCGCCCGGCGCGCCTGCCGGAACTATGAAAACCCTGAATGAAGTGGAAGCGAGAATTCCCATTCATAACTCCGACCTGCCTCTGACGATCACCTCAAATCGTTCCTATTACTTTGCCGAGAATCTCCGCTACAACGTCCAGAACAGCGACGCAATCACCATCAGTGCCGTACACGTCAGCATTGACATGAACGGCTTCACCCTCTCGGGACCTGGCAAAGCAACTGGGACAAGCGGCTATGGAATCTATCGATCCAACGCGAATTTCGGCTATTCCGATATCCGTAACGGTCACATTACGGACTTCAGAGCAGGAGGCATGTACATCGGAAAATACAGTTCCGTGTCCAACGTGAACTCATCCTATAACGGCGAGTATGGGATCCGGATGGAAGACCATGCCGTCGTCACGGATTGTATATGCACCAGAAACGGGGGTGGGAGTTCCTTGGCAGGAGCGTGGGGCATCAAGTGCATGAGCTACTGCAGACTCAGCGGAAACCTGTGCAATGACAACGACTCAGGAACCTCCGGAGACGCGTACGGAATCCAGGCTGCGGACGGCTGCGATATCAGGGACAATGTGTGCTCCGCGCAGACGGCGGGTGGTTCCGGCGTCGGTATCAACTGTGGAGACAGAAGCACTGTTACTGGGAACACCTGTTCTGAGAATACAGGTCCTTTCGCGAGAGGCATAAAGGCTGGCTCAAACAGCATCATCAAGGAAAACACATGCTCTAAGAATGTTGGAACGGATGAAGGGATCGGTATTCATGCTATGTACTCCTGCCTGATCTCCGATAATGTCTGCCAAGGCAATATTGGAACCGGTACGAATGCGTCTGGTTATGGTATCTGGGTTCAGTCCGGACGCCTCACGGGAAACGAATGCATAGATAGTGACGGCAAAGGAACCGGCCAATCGGCAGGCATCCGTGCAGGTCACTACTCCCGTATAGAGAGCAATCATGTGACCCACTCCAGCGGTACGAATGCGAGCAGCTATGGCATCATGGTGGAAGGAGACAGGACATCAGTAATATCGAATACGGTGACTTACAACGTACATGATGACATCATCTTCATGGCGGCTACATCGCATGGTTATGCTGGGGGAAATATATCGGACGATGCCATAACCGATAACGGCACAAACAATGAAAGCGGGACGACTCCGGCGCCTAACGTACGGTTCTAGTGGATTGTGCAGATGTGAGGAGGGCGATGCGGGAGATGTTGAGCCCGTGTCGAGATAGAAATCTGAGGTAAGTTCAGGAATGGGGAAAAGCCTCATCGTTGTCATCGGAACGTTCTTGGTGTTGGTCGTACCAGCAGAGTCGCAGACCAATATCAATGATCCTCTGAAGTATTCCTGGAGCGAGAATACGGGGTGGGTCAATTTCCGTGGAGACGGTGCCAATGGCGTCAGGGTCAGGGAAGACTATCTTTCCGGGTACGCATGGGGTGAAAATATCGGATGGCTCTTTCTTGGGGATGGGAGTCCTTCCGGCAGCGGGGGAACCAAGTACTCTCAAGCGGCTGGGGATACGGGGGTCAACAATGACGGATCGGGGAATCTCAGCGGATATGCATGGGGTGAGAATATCGGATGGGTCAACTTTGACACATTGTCGTCAGGCGGGTCGCGGGTCAGGATCGATGGCAGCGGGAATTTCAGTGGATATGCCTGGGGAGAAAACATCGGGTGGATTAACATGAGCAGCGGATACGGAGTGAAATGGGACAAACCAACTCCTACTCCGACAGACACGCCTACCTATACGCCTACTCACACCCCGTCGTTTACCTCAACAGATACTCCAACCAGCACTGCGACGCGCACTCCAAGCAGCACGCCAACCTGGACAGTAACGGACACCCCCACTTGGACACCGACAAGGAAGCCTTCGCGCACACCGACATTCACCAATACGCCAACCTGGACTGATACCCCTACCAGCACACCTACCAGAAGTCCTTCCAGAACCCCTTCAAGGACTTCAACACCCACCAGCTCTCCGACGTGGACGAACACACCCACCACGACACCGTCAAACACCCCTACGAGAACACCGACAGGGACGAAGGCGGCAACGAGAACCCCTTCTGCGACGCCGACATTCAGTTCGACTCCCACTCCGACGGGGATTCTGCGCATCCCAGATTACAACCACAGTCACACAGTTGACGAGATCGACCTGCTTCTGCTGCTGGGTCATTATGGACAGAGTGAGGGTGAGTATGACCTGGATGGAGACGGCGAACTCAGTTCTGAAGACCTGTTTCTCTTTTCTCTCTGGTGGAAGAAGAACGTGTGACGAAGCAGGCGGCACCAAACAACGTGCTCGTAAACGGGGCGCATTCTAGAACAGCATCATGCCTTTGTCGAGACCAGGGGTCATTGCGCTGGCGATTCTAGAATTCATGGGGAAACACGGCCTCTTCCTCCGGACTCTCATCATGATCAAGAGTGAACACCTGCGAACGTTTCCCGTCGGAATGCTGTGCTTCGTCAGCATTTACGGCAGACAAGCCAACCTTCTCATCGCAGGCAGCGTAATGCGTCAGATCTGTGGTTCAGGCAGAAGTGAGATGAATCCCATGCAATGACTCAGAGCAGATCCGACACATCACAGCAGGCAACGCTCGAGCCGGTTGGAGTTCCGACAACAAAGGCGATCTTGCTCCCATCAGGGCTGAAGTTGGGATGAGGATGTGCCGGGTGTTTGAGGCGGCAGGGGAAGCGACACACGCACTGCATCTGTCCTGTTTCGACACTCACCAGCATCAAACTGCTCATCCAGAGACCTTCGGGCGTCTTCTCGCGGAATATCTCTGTGTCCGCGACGACCCATTTCTCATCAGGCGAGACGCTGATGTGCCAGAGGCGTTCCGGATGTCCTGGGGGGACGATTTCCTCGACCTTTTGTGTTCCAATATGAACTCGACAGAGTCCTCCTGTGTCAACATAGTAGACCCACTCGCCTGAAGCACCAATTACCTCGTGGGTGTGATAGCGACCATGCGCGCCTCGAATAAGGGGATGTTCATTGGTGCCGTCTGAATTGACGAACCAGATGCGCTCGCGCAGCAGCGAGCCATCATAGGGGCATCCACCGAATTCATGCGCAAAGATGATCTGGTCCGGATGGGCCGAGTTGATCTGACAGTGGTTGACGTAGATGTTTCGAGGCGTGGCAGTTCGTCCCACAAATGCTGTGACCAGCCGTGGTTCACCAATTCGCTCTCCCGTTTCCAGGTTGACATCCAAAAGCAGAATTGCCGATGTGATCCCGCTGAAATATCGGTTCTTGTGGGGACCTGGAAAGATGACGTAGAACGCGATCCGACTGCCATCCGCAGTGCAACTGGGCGGATCTCCGATGGTGCCATCAAGTTCCTGCCATATTTCCTTCACATCCCCCGTCGCTCTGTTCAGACTGAAGAGCCGATGCCCATTGACGTCTTGAAAGTAGATGCGGTCTGCCAGGGGCGCGTAGTCACAATGGTAGAGAGAGGATGTCTTGAGATCGGAGGCTTCAGACCGTGGACGCAAAGTGAATGGAACGGTCGCCAGCCATTGCGTTGCGCCCGATTCAGAATGAACCTCCTGGATCTGACGCTCTCCGAGAATGCCATTGGGATCGGGCCCAAACGCTGTGGTCTCGAACAAGATATTCTGGCCGTCGGCCGTCCATGTCCGGCAGGTGGGGTAGAACATGCTGTTGAAGGACAGTCCTTCAGTCAGAAGCACGATCTCGCGACCCGTCTCCGGGCAGTTTATTGCATTCACGTTGGAAGGACCTCCGGCTGGCGCGGTTCAATCTGTCGGTAGTGGTCTTCCGACTTCCCGAAACTACGCCTTGCACTGCAAGCTGTCAAACGTGTTCAACGGGTCTCCGAGACCGGGATGATTCTGACAACTGGGAAAGATTGTGTTCCCGAATTTGATCAATACGGGATCCAGCCTTCAGGCAAGCAGGTCAAAAATCCATTGGGGTCTTCTCAGGGAATCTTGAATGGACATCCTTCCTTCTGAAGTCGCTCCAATGTTTCAACGATAAGGAGGCTCTGCTTATCCGTGGGCAATTTCGATGGGATTTGTGAGGCAACCGCAAGCACGCCGGTTTCCTTTTCGGTTAGCAGCTTCTTGTTATCCCCCCACATAAGGACCTCACGCCAGAACTTGGCACCCGCCTGGAAGACAACAGTTTGGGCCTGGATGCCATTGAATTCCCTCTGTTCTTTGACTGCACCCGCTTCGAGACCTTTCTTCTCTTCCTCTGACAGAGCATTGGCGAACAGGTCTCTCGGCCATGCCAGGTGGAGTCCCTGTACACGATTCCAGCACGCCTGCTGCTTTGCCCATTCAGTGACATTCCGCATCCCTGCGGGAGTGTCTAGAAGGACATCATGCACAGATCGAGTTGCCATACAGAGAGCCCCTTTCAACCAGTCTGGAACGCGTTGATTCCTCCAGATTGTCCCGAAGTCCAAGGAAATGCCCTTTTCAGAATGATCAAACGCAAGTTTGGCAATCGCGTAAGCAACAATGTTCGCCCTATATCCTCCCTGATACCAGGCCTGGGTGGTGACCAGTTTCTCAACTTCGCGGAAGAGAATCGCTTTGGCGATGACCTCACGGAAGAAGAATTCGTTGAAGATGTCTGGATGCTTTGACCAGTCCCCTCCTATCCTATGGGCGAAATGAGCGAAGTTCTTCTGGGCACCCTTGCTGACGACATCAGGATGCCCCCACCAGGTGTTCATGTATTTTGCAAGATCCGTCTTTGTGAAAACCTGGTGTTTGGGATACTCAAGGTCGAATTTCTTCCTCGCAGTGTCGGTGAGATAGCCGCGTGCATCATTGTACTGACCGCGAGCACGCTCATAGAACCATTTGGATTCGCGGAAGGAGCCATCAGGTGAAGGTGCATAGAGA
>JAKQFZ010000023.1 GCA_029558215.1 Candidatus Omnitrophota bacterium | reverse complement strand
CGCAAACGCGGCAGCTCTGGCAATCGTCGATATAGACCTGAACCTTGTATTGATGACCTTCTGCGCCCATGGCTTTGAGGGTCTTGAAAGACTCTGGAGCACCTTGTAGATCTTCGTCTTTGATCAGCTTGGCACGGATGGCAGCATGGGGGCAGACGAAGGAGCATTGGTTGCACTGAATGCAGTTTTCGGGAATCCAATGCGGAGCCAGAGGAGCAACACGGCGCTTTTCGAGCTTGGCGGTGCCAGTCTGCACATAACCATCCAGCGGCATCTCGGAGACCTTGATCACGTCTCCCATTTCGCGCATGATAGGCTCGATGACTTGCATGGTGAAATCATCGGAACCGGCAGGCACCAATTGCTTGGTGGGAGTGCATTTCTCGGGAACAGCAGCCGGGATGGGAATCTCGACCAAGGCTTCATTCACCTTATCCACAGCGTCCAGATTCATCTTCACGACTTCGTCACCCTTGCGGCCGTAGGTCTTTTTGATGGATTCTTTGATCAGGCCTATGGCTTCGGAGCGATCCATCACACCGGAGATCAGGAAGAAAGCGGTCTGCATGACGGTATTGACGCGTCCACCCAAGCCCACTTCGTCGGCGATCTTGAGGCCGTCGATGTTGTAGAACTTGATTTTGCGGTCAATGATGGTCTGCTGCATCTCGCAGGTGAGGTGATCGAAGGCTTCTTCGCTCTTCCAGAAGGAATTGAGCAGGAACACTCCGTTCTCTTTGATCCCGGAAAGCAGGTCAAAGCGGCCTATGAAGGCTTGGTTGTGGCAAGCCACGAAGTCTTCTTTGGTTACCAGATACTGGCTGTGGATGGGTGTCTTGCCAAAACGCAGGTGGCTACGGGTGATACCGCCGCTCTTTTTGCTATCGTATTGGAAGTAACCCTGGACATACATATCTGTGTGGTCACCGATGATCTTGATGGAGTTCTTGTTCGCACCGACTGTACCGTCTGAGCCAAGGCCCCAGAACTTGCAGCTGATGGTTCCGGCAGGAACGGTGCTGATGATCTCGTCGATCGAAAGAGAAAGGTGTGAAACATCGTCTTCAATACCGACTGTGAAACCGTGGAAGCCACCTTTGGCCAGATGCTTGTAAACTGCAAGAACCATGGAAGGTGTGAATTCCTTGGAGGAAAGCCCGTATCTGCCACCGATGATAAAGAGGTCTTTATTGTCCTTGAGAGCAGAGACTACATCAAGATAAAGAGGCTCGCCGATGGAG
>JAKQFZ010000009.1 GCA_029558215.1 Candidatus Omnitrophota bacterium | reverse complement strand
GATGAGATCGCCCCCGAGAACCGTCTCTCCGGGTTGGGGTAAGCAGGCAACCTGGACGATCATATCGGTGTTGGACGAACCGACAACAACAATTCTCTGACGCTTCATAACGATACCTCAAGGCGGTGTTGTGCGTTTGTTTTCTATAACAGATTGCCCCCGAGACGACAATTGAGTATTGTTCCGGTTGGTCTGTTGTGAGAACGCGCTCCCACGGAGCGCAGTTTCTTTCATGGAGACTTCAGTTGCGCGGGAGTTTGTCGTCTGCGCATCTATGGTTGCTACTATCTGACAAGAAATGGAAAGAGGATGAACGACTGGATCGAGGAACCGCCATTGAGGAATCCCCTCACTGAGGGGAGCATCACCAAGAGCATCTTCCGGCTCGCACTCCCTGTCATTGCCTCCACCGCACTGCACAATATCTTTCATGTTGCGGATACCTGGTGGGTCAGTCGGTTTCTGGGCGCTGAGGCCACGGCAGCGCTTGGAAGCAGCGGTTTTTTTGCCTGGGCGATATTCTCCATTGGCATGATGGCTTCCGATGGAGTGAATGCGATGGTGGCACGTTTCACTGGCGCGGGCGACCGACGCATGACGGGCGAAGTGGCTTACCAAGGCTTCGTTCTCGCGATGATTGTCTCGATGGTGGTTATGGTCGCTGGTTTTGCCTTCAAGCAGCCGATTTTTGGATTTCTCCAAACGGAAGACAGTGTGACGACATTGGCCTACCAATACCTCGATATCATCATCTGGGGCGCTTCGACAGTGATGTTGTTCATGGTTGTCACGGCGATATTTCGCGCCATTGGGGACACAACGACTCCGCTCATCTTGTTGGTTTTTGCAGGTTCGATGAATTTCCTGTTGGATCCGCTTCTGATGCTGGGCTTGGGACCCTTTCCTCGCCTGGGAGTGCAGGGTGCGGCTCTGGCAACCGTGATCAGCCGTCTGTTTGGAGTGGTCTTCGGAGTCTATCTGCTCTGCCGTCATCGAGGTGGAGGGAAGGTTGACTGGCATCTGCCACAATGGATGCCGAATCCGAGAATGTATCTTCGGATTCTTCGAATCGGCATCCCGAGCAGTCTTTCGGGGCTATTGTTCTCGTTGGTATACTTCTGTCTGCTGCGTGTGATCGCCCAGGTTTCACCGGAGAACAGGACAGTCTCCGTTGCCGCCCTGACCATTGGTTTTCGCGTGGAGTCATTTGCTTTTATGTGGTCGGCTGGATTCAGTACTGCTGCGGCGACGCTGGTCGGCCAGAACCTTGGTTCCGGCAAGCCCGACCGCGCGGAACAGTGTGCCTGGCGTTCCGCTTTGACCTTGTGTCTGATCACGGGCACAGCGGGAGTGTTCATGATGATCTACCCGAAGCAGTTGGTGGGATTGTTCAGCAAAGATCCTGATGTCATTGTTCGTGCGGCTTCCTATGTTTGGGTCATGGGCGTCATCCAGGTTCCGCAGTCTCTTGCCGGTGTTCTTCGTGGTGCCTTTGCCGGTGCAGGCAATACGCTGCCGACTCTACTCATTGACGCACCGATGAATTTCGCTCGTGTTCCGTTGGGGTATCTGATGGCGATTCCTTTGGGACTTGGCCTTCAGGGAGTCTGGTGGGCGATCGGGCTTTCGAACGTAGGGAAGGGGCTTACGCTGAGTGCCTGGTTTTCCCGCGGTCGGTGGAAACACCACAAAGTGTGACGTTTTCCAAGAGCGGGTCGTCGTGCTTTTGCTTCAGTGTAGTGGCTTCGTTGACAGAAAACGAGGCAAGCGATAAGATTCATAGTCAGGTTGGCAGATGATTGAAGGACGCAGTACAGCCCCTTCGACGATGAGGCGGCATCCTGTCAGGAGAAGCGCTATATGAAAAACCGTCAAAGCGGTTTCAGCCTCGTGGAAATGCTGGTGGTGCTGGCGATCATCGTCGTCATGGGTGGAGTGGTCTCATTTTCCTATTGGAACGTGCTTCACAGCAGGAGAGTCGCCGGCGGAGCCGAGGCCGTTTGGTCGGCTTTGTCCTCGTCCAGGCAGGCAGCCATCACGATGAGGGAGTCCCGAGCACTGGAACTTGATCTGCTGGAAGACTCATTTCAGATTCTTCGCGAAGTCTACCGGTACGATCGCGCAACGGGCAAGGAAACATCAGAATGGGAGTCTTCTGGTGGAGCGGAGCAGATTCTTGCCTCGGTGGATGTGACCGATATTTGCTTCTCTTCCGATGACGTTCCCCAAGACATGGATCAATGGTTGGCAATTGTCCAAAGGCAAGCGAAGGTTCGTTTTGTATTCAACAGACGTGGTGCCTTGTCCGAAGTCTCCTATCAAGTCTCCAAGGATCAGTGGCAGACCGTTGAAAGTAAGAATCCGATTATTCACGTCTACTCATTGGGTCGTGACGGTTCCGACAAAGTCCATGGCTCGCAGATATTTCTTGCCGGAAGAGCCTATCCGTATCGGGATCCCAAGAACACGCGGAACGACGTTCTGAATCAGGCCGATCTTCGAACAAAACTCAGAGGCCTTCCGGTGGACTCCAGGGAGCGCCGGAAGTGCTACTCAGTCAAACTCTATGGGGCGACAGGAAGATCCATTGTCTATGACTACGGAATCGGGTATCCATGGCCGAGTTCCATGATGTATGAGTAGCGTTGTCGGAGTTTCATTTCAAATCTTAAGAAACCATTTCTATCAACCGAATCATCAAAGGGTTTTGAGTCTTCTAAATGCAGATTCTGGGAAGTAAACTGCGCATTAGTGTGAACAAAAATGCACACCAACGCTCCTTGCAAGCTGACCTGTACTGACAGGACGGATGAATTTGATGCTCGAGTGTGACTGTTTCTTCGAAAAATCTTTCTGGTATGCTCCGTTTGCCGTCTCTTCGAAGGTGTGCAACAGGCTTGGCATAAAGGGTGACTCGTGGTCTGAATTATGCTACTATTCCTTTGAGAAAATGTGGTATGATCCGTGAATGTGGAGCGTTCACACATTCCGTCTGCGAAAGAAAGGGCTGACATCGCTTGAAACGAACTGGAAAACATGGGTTTACACTGCTTGAAGTGATCATTGCCCTGGGCTTGCTTGGACTGGGCCTTGCCTCAATTCTTCAGGCGTTTCCTGGGGCAGTTCGCTCCAGCGTTCGTGTGCAGTACAATTCCCGTGCTTCTTTGCT
>JAKQFZ010000008.1 GCA_029558215.1 Candidatus Omnitrophota bacterium | reverse complement strand
CTGAGACGTTGCGCGGTGGGCAGCAGGATCTTTTCCTCCATGCCGATATGGCGCAGTAGTCCAGCTCGGAATTGAGCGTAGGCAATCAGATCAACACGGCCCCCTGAATCAAGCGCCGATTGAAGGATGATCTCCAGCCGCCGATGGTCCTCTGTGAGAAAATCGGTCACCGGACCAGTAGACTTCTGTCCCTCTGAATGCATCACAGCGTTTCGCCTGACAGAACTGCACGACATGAATGTCGTTCGACCAAGAGCGGCGGCAGCAAGAATACAGGCTTACGCGGTCATAATTCCACCACCATCAATGGCCTACCCTGCGAGCCGCTATGTCCATTGACGGCAGAGCCGCACAATGATCTCAAATAATGATTCGACAGATTACGCTGCAACGTTTAATGCCAGACTGCCTGCGCATAGACCGCCAAGGCAGAGATGAAGAAGATCGCGAGAGCTCCGAAGAATGAGGCAATGAAGGAGAACGCTCCGTACCGCTGAAACTGTGGTCGCCGTGTGTGGGGAAACCGCATGAGGCAGAATGTCACAAATGAGGCTCCTACCCCAATCAGTGCGAGCAGAATCTGTTCCGCTTCCATAGGCCTGCCCATCCCACGGCTAAGCTAAGAAGAAAAACAACCCGACACCACCAACAAGCACGAAGATCACCCACCGAAGCAATCCCTCTCGCGCATCCGCATGCGCTTGGAGAAGTCGATTCCTAAGAGCCGGTTGCGTGTGGACATAGGCCTCGACTTGCTCTTTGGCCTCCTTCAATCCGATGTTCCGCTCCACACGAACCAGCTTGATGGCCTCAACAACTTGCCCCCGCCTCAGAGCCGAGACTGCGGCCTGGGACAGTGTCGTGCATGCCACTGAGACTATAGAGACGTCACCAGGAGAAGGCTCTAGCGAGGTAGATGGCATGGTTGAACCAAACCTATCACTGTTATATCGGCTGCCGAAGAGAAACCGAGAATTGCATGAGAGAGGGATAGTTGGAAAATCCATGATGCCTGCATGACCGCCGGTTCAAAATTCAACTCTTGCTTCGTCTTTCAGGATTCCAGCCGTAGAATATCGTCCGGAGGTGTCTATGTTTTTCCGGTTGGTCTCAGTATTCCTCGTAACCCTCTCTGCACATCCGTTGGATTCAGCTGGTGGTGCCGAAACAACCAGAGTGAAAGACGACTTGATCGGACCTGTTCGTAGCGTCACGATCAAAAAACACGGCTATTCGACCACGGAAACCTACGATCGGGCCGGCCATCTCATCGAGACCGTACTCGATCTTACTCATGTCAATATGGCAACGTATTCCCACTTCCGATACGATCAGGACGGGCATCTGCAGGAAGAACTTGCCCTGGACCTCAATGGAAGACTTCTGTATCGAAAGCAGGTTGTCTATGCGCGAGACCCTGATGGACGTGATACGGCATCGGTCACGGCGTCTGATGATGGGCGTTTCCAGAATGCCGAGTTCTCACAGTATGATCACCGAGGTCATCTCAGTGAGCAGTTATGGGTGAGTGCCTCAACAACCTACAAAAGTCTCTTCGATATCCAGGGGCATCTGATTTATTCGGCGTA
>JAKQFZ010000468.1 GCA_029558215.1 Candidatus Omnitrophota bacterium | reverse complement strand
CCGACCCAGCGCCTCTTACGATGATGGAGAAAGGTATCCTTCTCCAAAACGTTCTTGACGAAGTATTCGGTTTCGGACCTCTGGGTCCACTACTGCGCGACCCATCCGTCGGCGACATATGCGTCAACGGCGTTAACTCCATCTATGTAGAACGACATGGTCGTCTCGAGAAAACCAACGTTGCTTTCGAAAACGACAGGCACTTGAGACAAACAATCGACAAGATTATTCAGCCCCTGGGCAGAAGGCTTGACGATAACTCACCAATGGTTGACGCACGTCTTCCTAACGGATCCCGTGTTAACGCCACGATTCCACCAGTATCAATCGACGGACCGACAATCACGATCCGATGCTTTGGTACGACAATCATGTCCCTTGGTCAGCTGGTAGAGAAAGGCGCACTTTCCGTCCAGATGGCTGAAGTCTGCAAGGCATGCGTCAAGGGAAGAATCAACCTGATCATCTCTGGTGGTACGGGTGCCGGAAAAACGACTCTTCTCAACGCTCTTTCTGCGCACATCAACCCTCGCGAAAGAATCATCACGATTGAAGACGCAGCCGAATTGAGATTGCAGCACGAGCACTGGGTGCGAATGGAAACCCGTCCTCCCAACACGGAAGGTCGAGGTCAGATCACTCAGCGTATGCTTGTTATCAACTGTCTCCGTATGCGTCCTGACCGAATCATTCTCGGGGAATGCCGGGGAGAAGAAGCCTTCGACATGTTGCAGGCTATGAACACAGGTCACGATGGCTCGATGACAACGATCCACGCCAACAACCCGAGAGACTGCACTAAGCGTCTCGAGAACATGATCCTCATGTCGGGTTCTGAAATGCCGCAAAAAGCAGCACGTGAACTGATAGCTTCAGCTATCCAAGTTATCGTGCAGATCAGGCGTCTTGAAGACGGTACTCGTCGTGTCACTGAAATTGCCGAGATAACCGGCATGGAAGGTGACACCATTGCTATCTCCACGCTGTTCACCCTTGAGCGTGAAGGTCGAGACCCTAGAGGGTTCTTCAAGTGCCGGCACGTTGGATCCGGTCTGCCTCCGAAGTTCCTTGAGAAACTCGAGCAGGAAGCCGTTCCGTTCAAGTTGGAGTGGTTGCGATAAGCGCCTCCCCACTTGCGGCCAGCATGGTACATTAAATATAGGGTTAGACAGACGGTCAAACGCACTTAAGAACCCACGGGTTCGAGGAAGTTTTGTTATGGACGTTGGAACGATGACATTCATTGCTGTTTTCGTCGTAGGCCTGATGGGAATGGCCTTGATGAAATCCGGCCACGCTGATGAGCTTGTCAAACTGAGCAAGCACAAGCGGCGGATGGCTGAGAAAAACCAGGAGAAGGAAGAAGAGGACATTTTCGTCCAGTCAAACACTGGTTATCTGGCAAAACTTCTGGCTCACGCAGGACTGGAATCCAAGTACGATCAGATGAAGAACACATGGATTGTGTGCTCCATCGGTGGTGGCTTGTTGTGTGGTCTTATAATGGCCCTCAACGTACCAGAGCTGGCAATCGTCGGATTCATCCTCGGTATTCCGGCAGGAGCAGCCGGTTTCGTTTTCTACCTCTCGCAAGTTGCGAAGAAACGACAAGCGAAGATGACCGAACAACTTCCGCAAGTTCTTGAAACAATGGTTAGCTCACTTCGAGCAGGCTCACCGATTCTTGAGTGCTTCAAGGTTATTGCAGAGACCTCTCCC
>JAKQFZ010001132.1 GCA_029558215.1 Candidatus Omnitrophota bacterium | reverse complement strand
TTTTGTGGTTGACACTTGATGAGATAGGACGGTATCAGATCAAGGTAGGAACCTGCTGGGCGGAACAGTCGGCTAATCTAGAAAGGGGTGGAACGTGAGAAGAATCCATTATGTGGCATGTGCGCTTGGAATGGCTCTCTTGCTTGGAGAAAGCAACGGCTCTTTGGCGGAAGCGAAAACCGTTGAGGCAGGAGATTCCAGTTCGAGTTGGAGCGGGACTGGCGAGTTCATGCAACAAGTTGGGAACGGTGATCAGGTCGTCAATGGTTTGGTGAAAGGCGTGCTGATCTCTCGCCATAGGGACGGAGGCAAGATGATCGTTCACTCATCCAAATTGGCCTGTCCGGTGCGTGTGAAGCTCAACAGGGACAAGGATTATCAAGCAATCGATGGGCTTTGTACGATGATAGCGCATGAAGGTAAGGACGTCGCGTATGGAACTTGGCAGTGCACTGGAACGTTGAAAGAGTGTGTGGGCGATTTTACGTTTACCGGCGGCTCCGGTGGATTCACTGGAATGTCAGGAACGACTCCCTTCCAGACCAGTATCGTCTTTGAGCTACAGGAAGGAAGATACGGTCAAGCGATTGGGTACGCGGTCTGGCCCAACCTAACATATACGTTGCCTTAAAACCTCTATCCTCCGGCACGCGCCGATCATTCGGCAGCGTGCCGCGGGATCGGCAGATTGCCTTCAAATCTTTCGGTCTCATAGTCTCTTCAGCGAAGAACCTTCACTTCAATTTCCACCACTTGGATAGTGCCAGCTCTTCATGCTGCTCCGGGCATACATGTTGCTGAGTTTCAGGTGTATACCCTTCAGCCAGGGAGGTTGATCATGGCGACAGCAGGATTATCGCAGAAAACCCTGAGAGAGCGGCAGAACGCTGCCGGTTCCACCTGTTGTTCCAGGTGCAGGGGACTGATGGTCATTGAAGAGTCTTTTGATTCCATAGCCGGAGGAGATCATGCCGGTTTCCAGGTCAGGCGTTGTGTGCAATGCGGAGACGTCATCGATCAGGTTATTCTGGAGCATCGGCGCTCGCAGCTGAGGAATGATCTGAGTCGAACCTATAAAAG
>JAKQFZ010001116.1 GCA_029558215.1 Candidatus Omnitrophota bacterium | reverse complement strand
AGAAGCCGACGGGAAGATTTCCGTTGATGGCATCTTCTGCCCGAATGAATCCACGACGTTCGGTATGCTTCGAGCTTTGCAGGACAGCGATTTTGCGGGCAAGGTGCGGTTCGTCGGATTCGACAGTTCGCCGAAGCTTGTTCAGGGTCTGGAGAGCGGCCACCTGAACGGTCTGATACTTCAAAATCCCATGCGGATGGGCTACCTTGCGGTCAAGACGATGGTCGAGCACCTTCAAGGAAAGCCAGTTGAGAAACGCATTGACACGGGGGCAACGCTTATCACTCGCGAGAACATGAGCACGCCCGAATCCAGGGAACTTCTTGAACCGGATCTTTCCGAATGGCTCAACTAGCCGATAGCGTCTTGAAAACGTTTTGGCAGATGCTGAGGCCGTGGCTCGCATGGCTCGGGCCAGTGCTTGGGCTCATCGCCGTTTTCCTCATTTTCTCGTTGATAGGACCCAAGAGTTTCTCGACAGTGAGAAATCTTGAGACGATGGCGCGACAGACAGCGATTGTCGGAACCGCCGCGTTGGGGATGACGCTGGTGATCATCTCCGGTGGTATTGATCTTTCCGTTGGTTCAATGGTCGCATTGAGCACGGTTGTTATTGCGATGTTTCTGCAGCGGGAAGTCCATCCGGCGCAGGCAGCGTTGGCTGGAGTTCTGGCAGGTTGTCTGTGTGGTTGTGTGACCGGTCTTCTGGTCACAAGGCTTCGTGTAGTTCCATTCATTGTGACGCTGGGCATGTTTCTGGTCGTTCGAGGCATCGCGAAGGGCATTGCGAAGGAACAGAAGATAGATGCACCCTTGAGCATACTCAACAGCCTGCTTGCAGCGTTGGGGGCAGGACAGCGCTGGATGCTTGTGCCCGCTGGGGTTTGGCTGATGGTGGCTCTTGCATTTGTCGTTGCGGGACTTCTGCACTTCACCAGACTGGGGCGCTACACCTACGCAATTGGCTCAAACGAAAAGGCGGCGCGTCTCTGCGGTGTTGCCGTGGACCGCATCAAAGTGACGGTATATGCCCTGAGCGGTGCCTTTGCCGGACTTGCCGGGCTGATGCAGTTCTCCCGGCTGACCGTTGGCGACCCAACTGTGGCGACAGGCTTGGAACTTGACGTCATCGCGGCAGTGGTTATTGGTGGCGGGAGCCTTTCCGGAGGAGAAGGTTCGGTGCTGGGGACTATGGTTGGCGCTTTGATTATGACGGTAATTCGGTCGGGCTGCTCTCAGATGGGGTTGCCGAATTGGGTGCAGGAAATCGTGACTGGCTGTATCATTGTTTTTGCCGTGGCCTTGGATCGTCTGCGTCACAAGAAGGCTTCATAGACGCAGAGGCAGGATGCTTGCAATTTGAAGGGAGCGGGATGCTCGTTTTCAGTGAGACAGTAATTGGTACTCAATGCAGTGAGTCGCCTCGTGTGTGACGCTTGGAATCGGTTTTTCTAGCGATCATGAACAAAGCACTTTCCATACTTCTTCTGTTTCCCTTCTGTGTCTCCTGGGCACAGTCTCAGGAGATTGTTTCAGTGACACCCAGCCTTTATGTCACCCAGTCGGGTGATTTGTTTGGCCGTGTGGCAGGAAGAGTTGGCTTTTCAGCCGAGGAGATTCTCTCGCTCAATCCGACTCTCGATCCTGCAAGGCTAAAAGTCGGATATGGTTTCTTTGTTCCGGTGCGAGACTCGACTGAGCAATTCAGCTCATGGGTACCGACTCAGGAACTGGTCTGCGGACCCAAAGGTTTCAAGAGAATCGCTTTGACTTTTGACGCGGGTGGTGACGGGAAATATGCAGGTGACTTGACTGACCTGCTTGAGCGGCAAGGGATTCGATGTTCCTTCTTCATCACGGGCAAGTTTGCTGAGGTGTACCCCGATGCCGTCAGGATCATCTCGGCGTCAGGCCATCGGGTACACAATCATTCTTACAGCCATCCGGACTTCACAACGATCTCGGAAGCAGCGATGGTGGAACAGGTTCAAAAGGCAGAGAGCATTCTGAGCGAGCTGACCGGACAGCCAATCAAACCATGGTTCCGTTTTCCATTTGGGGCGCGCAATGCGCAGACTGCCCGAATTGTCGCCAGTCTGGGCTATCGCTCAATCTACTGGACTCTTGACAGTCTCGACAGCGTTGGAGAGGAAAAGACATCAGAGGCAATCGTATCGAGGATTGTCACTGCTGGCGGGATGAAAGATTCAGACAGTTTTCTCGATGGCGCTATCGTCCTTCTTCACCTTGGAAATCCAAGAACGGTTCAGGCGGTTGGTGAGATTATTGAGAACCTCAGGGGACGTGGCTTTGAGTTTGTGACGGTGGACGATCTGATCGCCTATAGGCCGTGACTGAGAGAAGCGCGACACACGCTCTTTGACAAACACCCCTGAGACGTCTAAGTTCAATTCCTCATGTGAATTGGGCTATGGACGTGGAGAACGTCCCGTCGTTGTGTGGGGTGCATGACGCAACCTGCGCGCTTATGCGGATCCAGATAACCATTGTTTGGCAGGAGAATTGGAAAATGGGAGTCGCTAGGATGTGTGCAGTCTTGACAACGATACTGGTTTCACTTGGCGAGCTGAAGGCTGAGGGAGGTGGCGCGTCTGATGCGCTTCCGAATGCGATCAAGTCCATTCGGGTACACCGATGTGACGTGAACCCGTTGATCGACTTCACGACCTCGGTATCTCTGGGTGAAAACATCAACGGGCCCTCGGTGATCAGAGTCCCCTCCTGGATCGAGAAACCTCTTGGCAATTACTACATGTACTTCGCGCATCACGGAGGGCAGTACATACGTCTTGCCTACGCGGACGCCCTGCAGGGGCCTTGGAGAATCCACGAGCCCGGCGCCCTGGCTCTCAGTCAGGCAAAAGGTTTTTGGGGACACATTGCGTCGCCGGACGTCCATGTTGACACAGAGAAACAGGAAATCCGTATGTACTTTCACGGTCCGGCCACAGGGGGGCAGAAGACGGGGGTTGCGACCTCCAAGGATGGCCTTGCCTTTGTCACGTCGGGCACCATTCTCGGCGAGTTCTATTTCCGCGTGTTCTGGTGGAAGGACGCTTACTACGCCATCGCCAAGGCTGGAAACAGCGGCTGGGGCAGCCTTAACCGCTCGCCGGACGGGCTGTCTCCTTTCGAGGAGAGAGGTGAATTCATCCGAAACATGCGGCACGCGGCTGTGATGATCGAAGGCAACCGACTGCTCGTCTTCTATTCACGCGTGCAGGATGCGCCAGAGCGGATTGTCGTTGCGACGGTCACGCTCACGGACGATTGGAGGCACTGGAAGGTGTCGGCACCCATGGATGTCATCCAGCCCAAAGAGGATTACGAAGGCACTACGTACCCAAACAAGCCTTCCAACTACGGTTCTGCCACCAAGGTGCGGCAGTTGCGGGATCCCTGCATATTCCAAGACAACGGACGCACCTACTTGTTCTATTCCATTGGAGGCGAGATGGGTATCGCCATGGCTGAGATCGAGATCACGATGAAACCGGATGGCGAACCAGAGCCTGAACGCGACGATCTGAAGTCTGCGCGTTAGGCTGCGGCGTTCGCACAGAAGAAGGGAGAGACACATGGACATCCTGACAGGAGTGATGCTGGGTTTTGGAGTTTGGTTTGTGCTTTGTTTTGTACTGACCGGCTGGTACACGGTTGGTCCGAACCAACGGGCGGTGAAGACAGTCTTTGGACGGGCTCAGCGCTTGGGGAACCTGACAAGCCTTGACGACGCGATCGCCGATTCTCTACGAGAAACAGAGAAGGAGCGGTACTGCTATCCGCAAGTTCGGGTCATTATGCCAGGCGGGCCCTATTTCAAGTGGCCTTGGGAAAGCGTACACAAGGTTTCGGTCGCCACTGAAACAGCGAACATGGCGTTTGATCCGGAGTTGCCTACGGCGAACCGAAATGGCACGGTACTCGAGGCGGTCACGAAGGACCAGTTGAATACGGGTCTGACGGGGCAGATCCGATACCAAGTCTCCGAACGAAACCTGTATGCGTATCTCTTCGGCGTAAACAACCCGATC
>JAKQFZ010001098.1 GCA_029558215.1 Candidatus Omnitrophota bacterium | reverse complement strand
CTCATCAGAGCGACACCTTCTGTCATTCTGAACGGAGCAAAGCAAAGTGAAGAATCTCGATTCTATGGGGCTTTCAGCGATCAGAGAGATGCTTCGCTTCGCTCAGCATGACAACCCCAAGAGGGTTTTGAGACAGCCTCCGAGTTGAAGGCTGCCAAACTGGAAAGAAAGGGCACTCGGCATCACGCAGCGACAACGGGCAAGTGGCGAGGGAAGTGATGCAGTATCCTGCGCTTGACGGAATCCAAGTTTCCGATATGCTCTCTTGTTGTCCCATGGCAATATATGCGTTCGGTAAGTCCATTGCCTGAAAGGGCTCAGATGCTTGTTCTCACATCAGGACTGTTCTCGGCAGTATGCGTGATCTTGGGTGTTGCCTATTATTCTTCCAAGCAGATCACAATTCCATGCAGGGGCTGCCCGCAGGGTGATCCCGGCGATCTTGGTCTCCCGTTTGAAAACGTCCAATTCACCACGGAGGACGGTTTGACCTTGGAAGGGTGGTACATTCCAGCCAAATCGTCCGAATCATCATCACAGCGGGTGGTGATCGTCTGTCACGGTCAGATGGCCATTCGCTGGGACTGTCTTGATTATGTTCCCTTCCTGCGTGAAGCGGGCTACGGCGTGCTGCTATTTGACTTCCGGGCACATGGAACCAGTGAGGGCGACATCTGTACCATCGGTTTTCTGGAGCGGCTTGATGTCAAGGCAGCAGTGCAGTTCATGTTGCACCATAGCCAACCCGAATGGATCGGGATCCTTGGTCTCTCGATGGGGGGATCCGCAGCAATTCTGGCCGCAGTCGATCTACCTGCCATCAATGCGGTTGTCGCCGACTGTCCGTTCGCGACATTGACAGACGCCATTTTCGATGTCTGTCGCAAAGACCGACTGCCTGTTCTCGGTGGATGGATGGGCATCCAGATGTGTCGGCTGCGTTTTGGAATGAAGGTGGAAGATGTGGATGTGACCAAAGCCCTCAGACGCTTGAACAACACGGCGGTGTTGATTATCCAGAGTGAGCATGATCCCATCGTCTCGCGGCAGCAAACTGAACGAATTCTTGCATCGCTGGGGCAGTTTGGAGCATACTGGTTTGTTCCGAATGCCCAGCATGTTCGAGGTTTTGAGGAACAGCCCGATGAGTACAAGCGTCGGGTGCTCGGCTTTTTTGCAGACAGTCTCAAAGAAGCAAGACAACAGAGAGGAGAACGGAGTTGAAAGTCTTTATGTCCGCGGATATTGAAGGGGTCTCGGGAGTGGCATCTGACCAAAGGCAGGCAGAGTCATCTGGAATGGACTACCAGCGTGCCCGACGACTCATGGCACTGGACGTGAATGCTGCCATCGAAGGGCTTATGATGGCGGGTGCCAAAGAAATCGTCGTCAATGACTCGCATGGCGGGATGACGAATCTCTGGCCTGAGGACATTCACCCTGAGGCTCAGTTGATTCTGGGTGGTCGCAAACCCCTGTCCATGATGCAGGGCATTGATGCCAGTTATGACGCAGCCGTTTTCGTTGGTTACCATGCCCGCGCTGGATCACGATATGGAACGCTGGCACACACCTACTCGGGGCAGATCTTCGAACTTCGACTGAACGGGAAACCCGCTGGAGAGACACAGGTCAACGGTGCTCTTGCAGGATACTTTGGTGTTCCGCTGATTCTGGTGACAGGGGATCAGGAGTTGGCGCAACAAGTCAAGGAAAGCAATCCGGCCATCGAGACGGCCGTTGTGAAATATGCCCACACACGTGGCGCCACGCAATGCCTTCATCCCGAAAAAGGACGGGCGATCATTCGGGAGGCTGCCCAACGAGCCCTGCAGAGGAAACAAGACATTGCGCCTCTGAAATATGAGATGCCCGTTCGATTTGAGGTGACGTTCTATGCGACACAGATGGCGGACATTGTCGAGCGAGTGCCCGGAACAGAGCGAGTGGACAATCGCACCGTCAGTTATGTGGCGCAGAAGGACTATCTTGAAGGGTTCAAGGCCTTTCTGGCAATCATGTCTTTGTCGGCCGGAGCGAAGGATGTTTGAGCAGCGAAGAACGCATTAACGATTCCTGGAGGAAGCAAAATGGCACTATCGTTTGAGAAATTTCAGCTGGTTTTGAAGGAGCCTTTTGGCATTTCGAGAGGTGTGTCCAGCGTTCGGGACAGCCTTTTTGTCACCATGGACGGCTGTGTTGGGGAAGCCGTGCCGAGTCTCTATAACGGGGAGACAATTGAAACGGTCATCTCGCTGATGAAGCGTTTCGAAGACCAGATTCCAGCGGAGCCGGAAGGCGTCATTCATTTCATGCAGCAGGTCAACAGACAGATCAAAGGCAATCCGACATTCAAGGCTGCTCTGAGCATGTTGCTCTGGGATCGCCTTGGAAAGGATTTGGGCGCGCCACTGTATAAGATATTCGGCTTGTCGCCGTCGAAGGCGCCGCAAACGTCCTTCACCGTCGGCATTTCCACCAAAGAAGATATGCTGCGCAAGGTTCAGGATGCCGCGGAGTTTCCCATCCTGAAAATCAAGCTTGGTTTTCCCAAAGACATTGAAGTCATGGAAGCCATTCGAGAGATTACGGACAAGGTTCTTCGTGTGGATGCCAACGGAGGCTGGACTGCGGCGGAAGCCATCGGGAAAGTTGATCGGCTTGCAGAACTCGGCGTTGAATACGTTGAACAGCCCTGCGACCGAGAAGACTTGGAAGGTCTGGCAAAACTTCACAAGGTTGCCAAGCTGCCGATCTATGTGGATGAAACGATCATGACGCGCCATGACGTTCCCAAGGTGGCGGGGATTTGCGACGGTGTGAATCTGAAACTGGAGAAGTGCGGTGGCATCGAGGAAGGTCTGGCGATCATTCAGACAGCGCGGGCACACAGGCTTGGAGTGATGATCGGCTGCATGGTCGGTTCCTCGGTGGACATTACCGCGGCGGCGCACCTGACACCTCTGGTGGATTACGCAGATCTCGATGGACACATCCTGACCGCCAACGACCCGTATGAAGGCATGACGGTTCAAGACGGCTGGATGCTTATTCCAGACCGTCCCGGGCTGGGTGTCGTGAAGCGAGGCTGAGAGATGTCGGTGATTGTCAGCAGGGAACAACTGGAAGCATGGGAACGCTCGATCCTGATGCCGTACGCTCAGGCAAGCGCCGACAGCCTCGGACGCCAACATCCGGAACAGGAGCATCCGCTTCGAACCCGATTCCAGCGCGACAAAGACCGCATCATTCATTCGACCGCCTTCCGGCGTTTGGAGTACAAGACCCAGGTTTTTGTCAATCATGAGGGAGATTACTATCGCACCCGACTGACTCACACCATGGAAGTTGCCCAGATCGGGCGGACGATCGCCCGATCGCTTCGGTTGAACGAGGATCTGGTTGAGGCGGTTTCTCTCGCGCACGATCTGGGACATACTCCCTTCGGTCATTCGGGAGAGGATATCCTTCAAGAGCTGATGAAGGATCACGGTGGCTTTGAACACAACGCACAGGGGCTTCGAGTTGTGGATCTGCTGGAGAACCGATATCCGGAGTTCCCAGGATTGAATCTCACTTCGGAAGTGCGTGAGGGAATCATCCGGCATTCAACACCTTGGGATCGTGCGGCACTTCCCGCAGTGGGAATCCCCGTCTCGTTTCCTTCAGGTGGCAGGCTTCTGGAAACGCAGGTTGTGGACATCGCCGATGAGATTGCCTACAACTCACACGACGTGGACGACGGCTTGGAGTCGGGGCTTCTGTCTTTCGAGGATCTCAGGGAAGTTCCTCTCTGGCAGAAGATCATGGAGCATGTGGAATCCCGATTTGCCGATCTGAGTCTCAAGAAGAAGCGACATATCTATGTCCGAACGATGATCAATTTCCAGGTGACCGATGTCATCGAGGAGAGTGCAAGGAAACTCGAGAGCAGCAGTCTCCAGAGTGTTTCGGATGTTCGCGAGCGAGGGGATTCGTTGGTTGGGTTTGGCCAGGAGATGTCACTTCACAATGAACAACTGAAGAAGTTTCTTTGGGAAAACCTCTACAAGCATCAGAAGGTTGTGCGAATGGCGGACAAAGCCAAAAGGATCATCAGCGATCTGTTCAATCTCTACGTGAACAAACCCGACCAGTTGCCACCGCTGTTTCAGGAACGCGCCAGCAAGGAGTCTGTGCATCGGGTGGTCTCCGATTACATTGCCGGCATGACCGACCGCTATGCCTATGAAGACTACCGAGATCTGTTCATGCCGTATGTGGTTCTATAGACGGTGGGGTAACAGATGCGTTCTCTTTCCCATGTGGCAGTCTTCAACTCGTTGAGGACTGCTTCTCGATGTGACACAGGCATTCGTGCCTGTGAGGATGTAGGGTGGATGTAGGGTGGAGCGAGTCTGCGAGTTCCACCCTCGTGGCTGTCTTATGCTTCGTTTTTGGTTTCATTTCTCGCAAACATAGACTGAGAAGAAGCCTTGGGCGTCTTTCTCGACGATTCTCAGGCCACTTCGAACAATCATGCCCTCCAGTATCCAGTCCAGGGTCGAGAACTCCTTCTTGATATGCCGTATCGTCTGTTGCGCCAGCTCGTCACCGGCACTGCGACGAATCCCGTCAATCACTTCGAGAAAGAACACATCATGGTCATCAACTGCCGAGGGAAAGACAACATCACGAAGATACAGCCTTCCGGAGGGACGCAGGCGGTCTGCGATTCCAGCAAGGGCTTTCGATTTCCAAAAGTCAGGCAGGTGGTGTAGAGCCAATTGGGTGACTACGCCATCTACAGGATGAGGCGGGTGAAAGCCGGACAGGAATCCTCCCAACGCGAATGTCACATTGCCAATGCAGCGTTGCTCTGCTTTGTGCTTGGCATACTCCAGCATGGCCGGAGAAACATCGGTCGCATAGACATGTTCCACGCTGGTGGCAAGGTTCAGGGCGCACTCCCCTGTGCCCGTGCCAATCTCCCAGACGACCGAAGTATCCGACAATGAAAACGCCGCCTTGATGGCCTGCGTCTCAGCATTTACATCTCGCAATTTCTGCATCCGCTGATCGTAAGCGGCGACTTCGGACTGATCACTGTAGTCGGTGCCCACCTGAATCGTTTCGTCGTATTGCCATGGATGGTTCATGTTCGTCTACTCGGAGGACGATATCTTAACGAGTTCCATCTCGTCAAGTGCCGGGTGCCCTCTCTTTCCTGTGTAGCAGCCTTCAACTCGTTGAACTCTGCTTCTCGATGTGACACAGGCATTTTGCCTTTGATCTTCTGTTCTGAGACACAGACAGGAATGTCTGTTCCACACTGCCCTGGGATCGCCGAGCGCCTGCTCGGCAACTCCTTCTCCTGTGGGAGAAGGTTTGGGATGAGGGCATCGGAGCGGGAGCATCTTGCTCCCGACAAAATCCGTGTGGGGCGAGACGCTCCAGCTCCTGAAGGATTTGACCGTGTGTCTCGAATATGAGAGATTTCTTATCATGATAAGTTTCGCAGTGCAGGTTGTGGCTGCCAGCAACCGCAAAGGTGTCAGCCGTACAGAAAGATCGAACCTCGTGTCACTGCGGATGCCTGCGGGAATAAAGCGCAATGCATCGAGGAGGAGTCTGCCATGAACGTTGCCATTCTCGGAGCTAGCAACAAACCCGACCGATACAGTTACAAAGCCTTCAAGAGTCTTCAGGCGAACGGACACACTCCGCTCCCCGTTCATCCCGTTCTTGCAGAAATCGAAGGTGTGCCGGTTCACCGTAGTCTCTCGGCAGTCCCCGTGACCATCGAGACGATCACGGTCTACCTTTCTGCGGCAAACTCCGATGCGATTGCCGATGAGATTCTCAACTGTGGTGCGCGTCGAGTCATCTTCAACCCAGGTGCGGAGAACCCCCCTCTCGAAACACAACTGCAAGCCAGGGGCATCGAAGTCCTCAAAGCCTGCACCTTGGTTCTTCTGAGCACCGGAGCGTTCTGACCGTGGAAGCCCGCACTGGCTGATTGCGGCCATGGCACGGTAGCCTTCGTTTGTGGGTGCGCATCCTATCGAATCCGCTCAATATCCTTGCCAATAGCCGGCCGACGACGGCTGCTGTGAGATTATATCACCCGTGATCACCAGTGCGAAGTCCTGAGGGGCTTGATGGATCACATGGGGGATTACCGAAACGTTACAAAGACCTGGCTCCGGAACTGAGAGCACAATCTGCTCAACATTGTTCACCGAATCCCAGGCACCGTCAGAGAGAGAGATTCCGTTCGAGAAGTTGTTCCCGCGATATTCTGATCCATTGTGTTGCAGGCTGAGGTTCAAATCGTTGACCAGATGCATCTCTGCGCCCGCTGCCGCTGGGTAGTCGCTCCAGACAAGCGTGATCTTGACTGGTTCTGCGGACGATCGAACCCAGAAATCAAATGTCCAAGACGTTTCTCCAGAGGTTTCGAATCCCTCTCTTACATCATGGATTATCAGCCTTCGCATGTCTCCAGCGAAGTACAGAACACTGTCCAAACTGATGCGTCCCCAACCCTGGTCGACAGCAGGAATTGGCGCGGCGTTTGTGACAGAGACACAGGAGTTGATCAGCATCGCTTTGATGAGGGCGGCAG
>JAKQFZ010001094.1 GCA_029558215.1 Candidatus Omnitrophota bacterium | reverse complement strand
CTCCGAAAGAAGATTCAGCAAGCACTCCTTCAGACTGCGTCCAGGGAGAGGCTTCAGGAGTACACTTCAAGTCTTGCTGAAGCCAGGCGTGAAGCCTTTGCCGGTTTGGATTGGGAAAAACTGCGCAACAGAGTTTCCGACTGCAAGAAGCGCGCTTTGGAGAAACTCCCCGATCTAATTCGGCGGTTCAAGGAAGAGGCGGAACGGGCTGGTGCTTCTGTTTTTCAGGCCGACAACGGCGAACAAGTCTCCCAATATCTTTCCCGCTTGGCGGAATCCAGGCAAGTTCAGCGCATCGCTCTGGGTCGCTCCTTCACTATGCGTGAGATTGGGCTGGCTCAGGCACTTCGACAGCAGGGACTGGAAGTCAGTGAAACCGACATCGCCAGTTGGCTTGTTGCCCTTGGCAACGATTGCCCGTCGCATCGAAGCCATCCTACCCTGAGCCTTACTCTCGAAGGCGCCGCACAAAGGCTCTCGAACAAACTGGGTGAGACAATCAAGCCTGATATTGGCTCGGTGGTTGCGTGTGCGAGAGCGAATCTGCGCAGTGTGCTTTTGTCGGCACAGATGGGAATCACTGGTGCCAATGTTGCTGTGGCGGAGAACGGCTCATTGGTTATCGTCGAGAATGAAGGCAATGCGCGACTGCTTGCCTCACTGCCTTCCATCCATGTTGTGATTATTGGCATGGACAAACTGGTGGAGTGTTCCGAAGATGCCATGGCCGTGCTTCGGATGCTGACGCGCTGTGCTTCGGGAGATCGAATCACGTCATACACAACCTGGATTCGAGGCCCGATTCCTTACACCGAGGGCGGGGTGGAACATCGGGAGTTGCACATCATCCTTCTGGACAACGGACGATCGCAGTGGGCACAGGATCCCTGGTATCAGGAAGTCTTTCAGTGCATTCAATGCGGTGCCTGCGAGAATGTCTGTCCGCCCAACAGAAGAGTTGGCGGTCAGGTTTTCGGAGACTCCTACCCAGGCCCTATAGGCCTGGTCTTGGCGGGTCTGCTCGGACCCCAAGAGCGATCAGACAGACTGTTGGATTTGTGCCACCAATGTGGAGCCTGCAAGGAAGTTTGCCCGGGAAAGGTGGATATTCCTTCCCTGATTCTTCAGTTGAAGCAGGAGCACGTCGAGCGATTTGGGCTTCCATGGAGATCCCGATTCATGCTTCAGAAGGTGCTCCCCCGACGGCGCGTCTTCAATGGTTTGATGAAGATCGGGTCGGTGATTCAAAGACCTCTTGTTGATCGAGATGAATTTATCCGAAGCGTGCCCATGTTCCGTGATCAGACACGCTTTCGAAGCCTTTCAGCACTGGCCCGAAAAACGTTCCGAGATCTCTGGGCGCAACTGGCGCCTCGCTCCATAGAGAAACCAGTCGCAACGGTGACGCTGTTTGTTGGCTGCGGAGTGAACTTCATCTACCCCGAGATCGGAGAGGCGGTGGTGCGTGTACTCCGTGCCAGTGGTGTTCAGGTGGTCTTTCCAACACGGCAGACTTGTTGCGGTTCCCCGGCGCACTTTGCCGGGGACGTACAGACACTTTTCAGCCTTGCCCGTGAGAATGTGCAAGCGTTGTGTGCCTCACCTTCGGACTGCATCATTACGGTGTGTCCATCTTGTGCCGTCGCACTCAAGCACACCTATCCCGCACTCGCACCTGATGACGAGACATGGCAGCGCCGGGCTCAGGAAATCGCCGATAAGACGAAGGACTTCTCTGAGTTCCTTGTTGATCTCTTGAATTTCGTTCCCGAAACCAGAATGCGTAGCGAGACGGGGGACCGAGAGCGGGTGACCTATCACGAACCCTGTCACCTTGCTCGAACTCTGGGCGTTCGAGGGCAGCCCAAGAGGCTGATTCGCCAACTGGAAGGTGCGGAATTGGTGGAAATGGGCGATCCGGGAACGTGTTGTGGATTCAATGCTGGCTTTTCCTTCTCCTTTCCTGAACTCTCTTCGGAGATTCTCAAAGAGAAACTCGAGAACATTGAAGCAACCGATGCCGAGTTTGTCCTGACGGATTGTCCCGGATGCATTTTCCAGATCCGCGGTGGTCTGAACCGTCGAGGGTCACGGATTGAAACAATGCACACTGCGGAATTCCTTGCGTGGAAGATGGGGCTCCTCCGATGACACGTTCCAAGAGAGTTCGCCCCGGAGCTAACTGGCCTGGACAGCGTTCCAGAGAAACGACTCCATCCTGTGAGGAACCACGGGACGATTTCTTCTTTGTGCTTGGCCACCAGCCTCTGCTGTCTTTGGCAGAACTGGCGAACGTTTTGCGAACTTCAGGGGCAAACATCGAACAGTATCGTTTGATGGGTGATGTCGTCGTGATTCGAAGTGGCCACTCGCTGGACTGCCCCAAGCTTCTCGGCATTCTGGGAGGCTCAGTCAAAGCAGGTCGTGTTCTTGCTCACCTCTCCGAACCAAATCCTGAGACTCTATGGGAATCACTCATCTCAGATTCCGTTCTGGGCGGCCTTGCCGAAAGCGCCAAGCCGGTCACTTTGGCGATCAGCTTGTACAGCAGTCTCCCCGAAGAACAGTTCCCCATGGCGCAACGCCGATCTGTCATCGAGGAGACCAACAAGCGCTGCAAAAAATTTCTTGCCGAAAAGGGTGTTTCTTGTCGGTACCTGATCTGGGAAGGATCCAGGCGTGCGGAGCCAATCGCGTCTGCACAACTGATCAAGACACACACCTTGGAGAGCGGTGCGGAAATCTGTCTCGTTTGGGACGAGAAGGGACTGTTCATCGGCAAGACGGAAGCGGTTCAGGAATTGGATGCCTTCGCCAAGCGCGACATGCAAAAACCTGTACGGAGAACTACGGAAGGACTCCTGCCACCAAAACTGGCACGCATTCTGGTCAATCTTTGTCGCCAGTTGGAAGATCGGATGCTTCTGGATCCTTTCTGCGGTTCGGGTGTGATTCTTCTGGAAGCCCTTCAACTGGGTCTGAATGTCATTGGAT
Source organism: Candidatus Omnitrophota bacterium (assembly GCA_029558215.1). Taxonomy (GTDB): domain Bacteria; phylum Hinthialibacterota; class Hinthialibacteria; order JAKQFZ01; family JAKQFZ01; genus JAKQFZ01. The sequence continues at coordinate 8,514 of JAKQFZ010001094.1, read as the reverse complement.
CCGATCTGGCTTCCGAAGCTGTTGATGCTTCCCAAGTCAACGTTCATTGGCTGTACAAACAGGATCCGACTCTACCTGATTCCAAAGGAAATGCCTTTCATTGCCATGATGCGCGCCGACTCACTGAACGCATCGCCCCCCTCTCGGTGGACTGCATTGCAACGGAGCCATATCTAGGGCCGCCGCTGCGCCGACCTGCCAATCCTCTTGAAGCAGCACGGCTTCTCTCGGAGCTGCGACATCTGTATGTTGAGGCGCTTGCTGAGCTGCGGATTCTCTTGCGCCCCGGAGGACGGCTCTGTGTGATTCTGCCACGGTTGGCGGGACCCGGGCAGGGATACGGTCTTGATCTCCGTGACGAAATCGGGCTCATGGGCTATCGAATCGTCAGTCCATTGCGTGCTGTTGCCGGATTCTTCGAACAGACGCATCTTCTCTACGCCAGACACGATCAACGGGTTTTCAGGGAGATATGGCTTCTGGAGAGCCCTGGACAGGAGAGGTGAGGTCAAGATGCTTCAGCGCGGTCGCCTCATCACCATTGTCCTGCTCGTGGTGGTTGCACCCTCGATACTCCTGTCCTCTCTCTCGCTCCGAATCCTCGACCGTCTCAACGTCCAGAACCTAATCTTTCAGACAAACTTGCTTGCCGGTGAGTGCGGGCGGCAGTGTGTCCAGTTTTTCAGCAGATTAGAGCGAGAATTGTATCTGACAGCCCTGATTGCTGAAAAGCCTTCAACAGATTCCTCAGAGATTCGGAGACGCTGTGACGGCATCCAGAAGGAATTCCAGCTGAGGGATGTGCTCCTGATCCAACCGTCAGGAACGATTCAATACACGGCCAATTCGCCCGAGGCTATTGGTCAGCCTGTAGAAGGAACGCTTTTTGACAATACGCGACTTGCGGAAGTCTGGCGAGAGGCAATGAGAACGGGGCGCAGCCTGACGGATTTCGATCCCTCTTCATCAACGTCCACCGGTTATCTCGCCGTCCGCGGTGATTGGGAAAATGCAGCGGTAGCCGTTGCAGAGTACAACGCGCTGACATTTGATGTGGCACTGCGCCAATGTGCAACTGTTCAGGAGTTGTCTGATGCCGGCGACAGTGGAATTCATGTTTCTTTGGAAACACGAGAAGGGGGGACGTATCTCAGTCTTTCGTCCGCCCTGCAAGCCGCGAACGGTCAGAGCATTGTCGAGGCGTCCGAATCAGTCAACCTTGGCGGTGTGCAGATGATTCTTCGCGTACGGGCTGATTCGAGTGCAAGTCAGGCTCTTGTAAGAAGCAGGAAGATTCTGATCCTTGCCACGGCAGTTTTGATTTTCGCTGCGTGCGTTCTAGCGTGGGCAATGCTTCGAAGCCTGGGGATGATCTCAACAGGAACGGTACAACTCTCTCCCAAGGTTCAACGTGTTCAGGATATCGCCATTGCAGCCTCGGCATTGGATCCCGAGCAGCATCCAGAAGTTCTTGCCTTCATCAGACAGTTGGTTCGAGGCTCCGTTCGCCAAGCCGACGGTGAGAAAGACGACCCCCGCCCCAAACAACAGAATCAGCCAGAAATTAGATGAGGCCTACCCCAGGAATCTCCTGCCCTCATCCAACATCGCCAAAAAGTTGTCTACGGGGATATAGTTGGCGACGCTGTTGCCAGTTCCCAGAAAGTAGCCACCACCTGGCATGCAGACTTCCAGTGTCTTACGAACCCGCTCGCGCACCTGCTCTTCTGTAGCGCGGCAGAGGAAATCTACGTCTATACCACCCAACAGGGCGATCCGATTGCCATAAAGCCTCTTGGCGTCGGTGACCTGTTCGATTGTGTCTTCGAAAGAGTGTTTTGCGTCTATCTTAACATCGTCAATGAGATCATCCATAATCTCACTCAGGTTGCCGCAGGCGTGAAGCAGATAGGGTCTTCCGGCATCATGTGACATCTCAGCCATTTTCTTATGTCCCGGAAAGACAAACTCCCGAAGGTCGGCAGGGCTGATCAACGTCCCTCCTCGAAATCCCATGTCGTCGCTACCCCAGACGACCTGGATTCGGTCGAATTTCAGCATGCGTTCTGCCACAACTGTGAATATCTCCGTCAGTCGGTCGCTGATGGCTCTGACAAGATCGCGTTGATCGTGAAGTGCATAGCAGAGGGATTCATAGCCCATCAACCAGGTCACATATTCGCAAAAGTGCGCAAAGCCGCCGCAGAGAATGATGCCCATATCCTTTGGGAGGTTTTCACAGAACCACTCCGCGATGGTCGTTCCCGCTTTCGCGGGATCTGGCCATGGGTACTTCTCAAACTCCTCCCAACTGGTGATCGGGCCTCGATGCTCATTCTGGTAGTATCTTCCCGATTCCCTGGTCAGCGCAGCAGTATCATCGGTTCTGATTACGTTCAGAGGCATTGGAAGCGCGTCGAGTCCCACACGAACGAAATCATAGCCAAGGAAACGCTGAATCTTGATATACCTTTTCTGACCGAAGAACGGATCTTTTTGATCAAGACCGTCGTCCAGGTTGAAGCGATTGGCAATCTCGTTTTGTATTTCCAAGTCGAGAAAGAGCTCAATGTAGTGAACACGATCGGGTGTAGCCTCCCGACGCAAGTTCTTCATGAACCCCTGCCAGTCTGGCTCGATCTTTCGTGAGAATTTCTCCATGTTTGACACCTCAAGCGAGAAAAGAATGAGGGGATTCTGAACACTTACAGCAACGCTTGTCAAGCGGACAACATACAATCAGCTTGCGTCCTGTTGACACGTGAAGCGCTTTGGGGAACTATGAGAATCAGAAGCGTTCGGTCTGCAGATATGTCTTGCAGAAATGAGATATCTGAGGCGTTTTCCTCTCGTGACACGAAGTCCGAGAGGGGCGTGTCATTTATTGAGCAAGCCTCTGGGGGAGTGGGCATCGCCCACGCGCCCGCGGGTGCTAACCTGCTCGGAAGGAGCAATGGTAGTTTGCATCGTTGGGTTAGTATGCGTCTATTGTTTGTTCTGTTCTTTCTCTTGGGGAATCTGACTCCAGAGGAAGCCGTTTTTTCAACAGTAATGAGTCTTGCAGAGGGGGACACAAACGCTGTGTCCGAAGGCGCTGACCTGCCGAAGGAGGTGCGAGCCTTGGCCAATTCTGAGTTTGAGGTGACGGCCACGTTGCCCAAGTCTTACACGATTCCGACTGTGGACATCTCAACCGAAACAGATCGTCATGTCATCATCGCTGAAGGAACCCCGGACGTCTACCAAGGGCACCCCACAACGCTCTTGATGCCAGACGGTAAGACTATCTATTGTGTCTGGACATACGGTCATGGCGGCGTCTGCGGTCCGATGAAGCGAAGTGACGACGGTGGCCTGACGTGGAGTGAATTGCTGCCCGTTCCAGAAAACTGGAGTCAAACGATCAACTGTCCCTCGATATACCGAATTGTTGACGCGACGGGAACTGCTCGACTTATGGTCTTTGCCGCGCGCAGTGCCGATCAGGAGAAGAACAAGGGCACCATGCGTCAGTCAATCAGTGAAGACGGCGGAACGACATGGACACCGTATCGGGACTTGGGCTTCGTTTGTGTCATGGCCTTCTGTGGACTCATCCCGACACACGGGGGCACAAAGCATCTCGGACTGTTTCACCAGTCCGGTGCGGTGCTACAGAGCGTCTCCGATGACGGTGGACTGACTTGGGGTAAGCCTCGCCAGGTCTGCCGCGTGTCAGATGCCAGTGTTTGCGAACCAGCACTGGTACGCGCTCCGGATGGGAAGACCCTCCTTTGTGTAATGCGAGAGAACAAGAGGCGTTTGAATTCCATGATGATCCGAAGCGATGACGAAGGGGAGACGTGGTCAAAACCATCTGAATTGCCAGCCAGCCTGACCGGCGATCGTCACATGCCCCACTACTCACAGGACGGGCGTCTGGTTATCGCTTTTCGTGACATGGCAGAGGAAAGTCCCACCAAGGGACACTTCGTTGCCTGGGTTGGAACGTTTGATGACATCATTTCTGGACGGGAAGGGCAGTACCGGATCAAACTGCTTCATCAACATGGAGACAAGACTTGGGACTGCGGGTACCCGGGTTTGGAGTTGCTTCCTGACGGGACTTTTGTTGCGACAACCTATGTGAAGTACCGTCCAGGACCTGAGAAGAACTCTGTTGTCAGTGTGCGTTTCAATTTGGAAGAACTTGACCTGAGAGCTAACAGCGCCCAGTGAGGTTTTACACATGAGTATTGAGAAGTCCGAAGTAGTCAAAGTCGCAGTCGTGGGAGTCGGTCATCTCGGCCAGCACCACGCACGGATCCTTGCCACGATGTCCAACGTTCAGCTGGTCTGTGTTGTGGATGCAGACCAGAAACGTGCTGAGGAGATTGCCCACAAGCACAACGCTCGGCCTTTGACCGATTGGAAGGATATTCCCGATGAGGTCAATGCTGTCAGTGTGGTGACTCCGACATCGAGCCATCATGAGATCGCCTGCGCTCTTATGGAATCAGGTCGTGACGTCATGGTTGAAAAGCCCATGTGTCTGACCGTCGAGCAAGGGCGCGAGATGATCCAGTTCGCGCAACAGCAGCAGCGAATCCTTCAGGTGGGACACATCGAACGTTTCAACCCTGCCATCGTAGCCATTGCGGAGAAACTCAACAAGCCTCTGTTTATCGAATCACACCGTCTGGGACCGCCCACTCCCCGGGTTAAGGATGTTGGTGTTGTTCTGGATCTGATGATTCATGATCTGGACTTGGTCATGGCTTTGGCTGCATCGCCTGTTCAGCGGATGGAAGCAGTTGGAGTTCCTGTGCTGACGGATCAGGAAGACATCGCCAACGCGCGCATTACCTTTGAGTCAGGCTGCATCGCAAATCTGACTGTGAGCCGAATCAGCCCGGAAGCCATGCGCAAGATCCGTATCTTTCAACAGGACGCCTATTTTTCTCTGAACTTCATGGAGAAACAGACCCAGATCTACCGCAAGGTGCTCGACCCCGTTTCCCAGAAGCAGACAATCACACGAGCGGATGCCGACCTGACCGAACTCTTGGAACAGGATGCACTGACAACCGAATTGGCATCTTTTGTCAACTGTGTCAGAACAAGGAAGCCCCCGTTAGTCGGGGGACAAGAAGGTTTGACTGCCCTCGAGATGGCTTTGGAGATTACCCGGCTTGTTCATGAGCGGCTTGAGAGGATCAACCTCTGAACCGATTCTGGTTTGCAGTCTTTCTTGTGCCGCAGCACGGAGTTTTGCCACCAAGGCGCATCAGCAGAGCATCTCTTGGCGATACGGCTAATTCCCTGTGACTTTCCGATCTGTGTTGGCTGGGACAGCCCCACGGACTAATAGCGCACTTTGAGCAGGATGTCTTTGAGTTCAATTTTCTGATGAGAAGATGCCTCCAGGCCGACCTGAATTGCGTTCATGCCTTTCGTCACAATCTCTGGTTCGAGTGGGATTTCGAGCAGGCCAGCGCCAGCAGGCTTGCCGTCAGCGTCCGTGCTCTTGCGCTGTGTGCTCGTGACAGAACTGACCTCCTCGGATGGCTGGTTCCCTGAGATCTGGATCTTCTTGATCACCCCTTGCGACAGCTCGTTCTCATTGACCGAGACATTGACAGCGCCTGTCTCATCAAGACCATCGAACTGCAAACAGAGCAGTATCTGTGGCTTTCCAGACTTCTTCAGATCCTCTCCGACCTCCAATTCCACTGCCACCGATTCTCCGGGCTCGATCGTTCGAGGGTTTTCGGGAGAGACGGGAGCGCAGTTCAAGAAACGGTCTCCGTTTTTCAAGTACGACTTGCACATTCCGGTCTGCCTTGCGCCCGTTGTGTAGTTCTTGTCCAGTCCGACAAGCCTGTTTGGGTCGCCAAGTTCGTTGTAGAGTGGGTCGGTCTTTCCTTTGTAGTAGTTGAACAGGAGGATGCCGTCCATACCGGCGGCCCAGGCGTTTGTGGCGCGAGCGCGATAACTCTCTTTGCATCCGCGAATCTTCCCCGCTTCCCCTTGAAACCGAGTCTCGTCCAAAGAAGGGTAGACGGGAACTCCATACTTATGACCCAGCTGAACGCTGTACTCCCATGGGTTGAGACGGAAGTATCCGCCTACCGTAAGGATGTCAACCAGGTCGCATTTCAGCCATTGTTCGATGTCGAGACCTATCGCACGCGAATAGTCTACCGAATCGGGAACACGAACTGAGATGAGAATCGGACGGCCCCGAGAATCTCCCAAGTCGTCGGCCATCGCTCGGATTCGACCCATCAGCTCGGTCATCTGGTCTCGCTCTTCTTGGCTGGCTTCCAGCCCCATTGAGGGATTCCTGAAAAACATCGCATGTCGAAAGAAATCCAGATGGACTCCGTCAATGTCGTAATTCAGACAGACTTCCTCGACAAAACGGAAGGCCAGTTCGCGGACCTCTGGTAGGCCGAAATTCATGGACGACCACTGCCCAAAGGGAGGCCTGCTTTCCTTTGATCCCAAGAGGTATTCGGGGTGGTCTTTTTTCAATTGCGGAACCATCAACGGACCGTACCATGTTTTGGCAGCATCGTGTGTGTCATTGACCCTGAATGACCAGAACACTTCCAGATTGTTGGCGTGACAGAAATTAACAACGATTGTCAGGGGATCGAGTCCTTTGTCGAGAAACTCTCGAGTCCTGTTGTTGGAGAACTTTTCTTCAGTACAGTCAAAGACCTGACCCACTTTTGTGTCGTGGGTGAAGTAGCCAAATCCCGAGCTCCAAGTGCAGTAGAGAACAGTGTCCACCTGCGTACCGATCAGTCCTTTCATTCGGCATTCCAGCAGGCTTTCTGGAGTTGCCTCCTCGCAGAAGTAGACGGGTTCATTGCCATCGTTGTCATAGATGATTCGACGTTTCTTCCACGCTGCTTTCTTTCGCAGTTCTTTCATGGGATTGCCTCCATACGATTTCGGCGGAAACTCTGCTTGAGAGGAACTCAGCCCCGTTGCCGGAGAACTTTCCCGCAAGGCATGGACAGATTCCGTGCAGACGACAGATGAGACCAATGCCAGCGCAAAGAGTATCCCCAACCGAAGTGCGCGTGGTTGAAAATGAGGAATCATGGATATCATCTGCATAACCCTTATTCTTGGACTGAACCGAGATACGATAGGACACTGAGGACAAGGGGTCAAGGATGTCAACGGTGGCAGGTTGTTGGCTCAGACACTTTTCTGGCGCGCATTACAGGTGCAGACGCGACATCAACCTGTAGCCAGTTTGAGAACTCCACGACGAATACTGCCCAGGAATTTCCCGATGGTGGCTTGCCAGAATCGGGGGCGGATCGTTCCCATTTCCGCCTTGGCATTGTCAAGGATCCAGGTCAACTCCAGTTGATCTCGATCGACTTCCTCATAGGCGATGTTGGCTCTCTTGAGTTTGGAGCCGGTTGTGCTGAGTGGTCTGCCACTTGATGCGGAACGTTTGACCGCGACTGCCAGATTGCAGTGCGCGAGTCTGTCGGTTGGTACTGCCCAGTTGCCCAACATCCCGACGACGGGCAGCCCCATGGATTCAAGGCGAATGAAGCTCAGAACATCGTCGGCGATGAAGACTGTTTCACTGTGCGCAATTCGATCGAGAAGGCCTTCCCTGACCAGGAGAGCTGTTTCACGTTCAGGGCAGATCACATCTTCGTGCCAGCGCCCGTGGGATTCAGAGCAGGCCACCACCGCACAAATGCGGCCATGCACGGAGATCGCTGCCAGAAGGAGTTCGCCATTCAGAATCCAGCGGTTCTTGTCATTCACGATTCCCAGCCGCTGAAGGATGTTCTTTGGAAAGGTTGTGGCAAGAGCCCCTGCGGCGGCGCGGCTGTCCTTGAGCCAGTACAGGCGCATTCCGCTGCCCGGGCGGAGTTGACCCAATTTTCTTCGCCCGCCCGTGTCGATCTCCTGTGGCAACTGGCTCAATGGTTGGGCGTGTCGAAGCAATTCGTCGTAGACTCTCTGAACGATCTTCTCCGGCAGTGCGGTCAACCACTTCTTTGTCTTTGTCTGGGGAGTGTCCGTCTTCGGAGTCGTCATCGGGTGCTGTCCTTTCGCCGCTGATGTTTCCGGTCACTGTGAAAAAAGGGCGGGGCCCGACAGAGGGGCGTGTGCAGCGGGACTAACCGTCGGGCCCCCAGATCCTTTGGGGAAGCGCTAAAGAATCATTTTGTAGATGAATCGCCACGAACCGCCGATAGTGGTGATTAGAAGGAAGACGATTCCGATGTAGAACGGAAGCATCATCAGTCCGATCTCGCTCAGTGAGACCACCATTTGCGGAAACAGTGTCGGTGAAAGGAACGCCATGACGGCCAGGGCGCACGAGGCAAGGATAAGCACCTTGCCTCGTACGCTCAGTCTCGGTTCCGGAGAGACCGCTTGTGTTGCACCTAGCCGAGTTGCCATTTGTGATGCCTGACGATACGCTTGAAGCGAACGTCGGCGTTGTTCTTCGTCAACGTCAACAGCTTTCGTTGCCTCATATCTCAA
>JAKQFZ010001053.1 GCA_029558215.1 Candidatus Omnitrophota bacterium | reverse complement strand
AATGTCGGCGTTCAGCGTCTGCGTGTCGGTATACACTCCGACACGAAACGTCTGGACTCGTGGCACGCTTCGCAATCGGATGATGACTTCGGCCGTTGTGCCCGGCTCCAACTTTGGCGGAGTGGACTTCCACCATATCGGTTCTCCCGCATTCATCAGCTTCTGCATGTCGGCAGCATTGAGTGTGCTGAAGTGGATGCTTGAGGCATACAGAAATCCCTTCTTCTTCTGGGACGATAGAGCAATGGCAGATTTGAGGCTGATTCCTTCAAGAAAGACATCCCCTATCGTAATCCGGTCAGAGCCGATATTCCTGACAAAAACATGTGCGGTACCTCCAAGGGCGCGAGGCGTTCCCCAGAATGGCCAGTGTTGAGGGAAATCAACGTCGCTTCGATAGGTCTGACCCAGAAGCTCCAGAGCGGCTTCACCTTGAACAGGACTCACAAGGCAGGCACCCAACAGAACAAGAATCACCAAAGCATTTCTCATTGCCAATGTCTCCGAAAGATTGAAGGCCAATACATTCACTCACAAAGTATGGTAGCGCAGAAAGTCCAGACGTTGGTACAAAATATCGTGCTGGCGAATTGCAAGTTGGTGTGCGCATGTCACCCGTTGCTTGACAATACGCCTCTTTCCAAATAGATAGCAGGTACAAAAGGTTTCCGGCTCTGCCCGTTTCCGCACTTGCAGAATCAGAAGCGAGTTGTTCACGAACACGATGGCACAACAGATCAGTCCGACTCCAGAGCAACGAAAGAGAACGCCTCGTCTTGCCATAGCGGCGCTGCTTTTTGGCGCAACGAACATGGCTATCGGTTCGATCCTCGTTCGTATCAGCGAAGTTGGACCCACGGCCTCTGCCTTTTGGCGTGTTGCATTAGCCTGTCCTTTGCTCGCGTTGACTGCCCAGATCACAAAGCCTCGAAACGTCGAGGGGGATTTGAGTGACACGGGAAGAGAGAAGCGGATCTGTATCCTGGCAGGATTGTTCTTCGCGGGAGATCTGGGTTTCTGGCATTACTCGCTTGTGTGGACCTCGATCACCAATGCGACGCTGCTGACCAATCTTTCTCCGATCTTTGTCGTCATTGGAGGATGGCTGGTCTTCCGGCAGCGTGTCAGCAAGATGTTTCTCGCGGGCTTGGTCTTGGCAGTCGGAGGCATGAGTGCGTTGATGCGTGCCAGTTTCCATGTTGACTCACAGCATCTTGTGGGCGATGGTATGGGTCTGGTGTCTGCCGTTTTCTACGGAGGATATCTGCTTTCGATCAAGCGTGCTCGCAGGCGATTTTCCGCCGTTCGTACCTTGGCATGGAGCAGTCTGGGAACGGCACTTGTTCTGCTGCCGGCGACACTCTTTCTGGGTGAGGTCTGGCTGCCTCGAACCACGCGCGGTTGGTCTATTGTTCTCTCATTGTCACTCGTTGCACAGATGGGAGGGCAAGGTATGGTGGCATTCGCGCTGGCTCATCTGCCTGCTGCTTTCTCTTCCGTTACGCTTCTGTTTCAACCCGCTGTGGCGGCCGTTCTCGCCTGGTGGCTGCTCCGGGAGCCTGTCGGCTCCGGACAGATTCTCGGCGCGATGGCAACTCTCGCGGGGATATGGCTGGCGAGACGGGGCAGCGATCTGAATGCCAGTGGTTCGACGGTCAGACATTCGGATTCTGCCCGTTGAGAAGAGAGAACCGTGGGATAGCCACACGGAATATCGCGCTGCAATACTATCCAGTGCAGATGCGACACCGAGTTCTGTTTGTCACCGTGTTTCCGTGTTGGCACGAATACGCTCTCTCGGACAGAATTCAGCCGGAGAGTCTCATCACCTCTTTACGCTGGGAGCAGACAAACATCTTTCCTTGAAATCTCTGTAGAAGATGCAATACTTTGCTCTTGAAAGTACGGGTTGGAGTTTTCACGATGCTTTGCCTTGAAAAGTTTGGGAACGCTTCACCTGGAGTTTCAACAGATCAAAAGTGGGAATCAAAGATGCAAATACCAAACAAAACACTGCGGTCTGGTCTCGTGTTGTTGCTTCTCCTGTTCGTTGGCTGTCAGACGTTGCCGACGAGCGACGTGCCTACAGCAGGGCAGAGCCGATTCAGTGAGAGCCAATATGTGGAGTACATCGTTGGGAATCTTCCCGTGATCATCTCAGCGCCTCACGGGGGCAGACTTGCTCCGCCTAACATCCCCGATCGTGCGCGTGGCACTTTTTCGACAGATGTGGACACCGATTTGCTCGCCCGTGAGATTCTTGAAGCTTTTCACAAACAGACGGGCAAGTTCCCGCACATGATCATCTGTCATGTGAAACGGATCAAAGTGGACTGTAACCGCAACCTCCAGGATGCTGCACTCGGTGACCCGGGTGCCGAAAAGGTCTGGCACGATTTTCACGGATTCATTAAAGAGGCCATCAACACGGTAATCAACACCAGTGGCGAGGGTCTTTACGTGGATTTGCACGGCCAGTCTCACCCGGAAGCGTTGCTGGAATTGGGTTACATGATCAGCAATCGTCAACTTCAGGAGAGTGATGAGGAGTTGAACGCACTAGCGCCTGCCTCGAGCATTCGGGATCTTCTGCCTCGAACCGACGTTTCTTTCCTGGAACTGCTTCGCGGAAAGTCAAGTTTCGGCGCCCTGATGCAGCGACGAGGCATTCCATCAGCCCCCAGTCCGGCATACCCACACGTCGGCGATGCGAAGTTCTTCGGTGGTGGTCCCAACACGAAACGTTACTGTGCGCGGGATGACGGAAGGATATACGGCTTCCAGATGGAATGTCCAAAGCAAGGCGTTCGGGATTCCCTCGCCAACAGACTCGCCTTTGCGGATGCCTTCGCGGAAGCGGTTGTCGAATATCTGAAGATGCACACCAAACTGGTCTGGTAGGTTCGGACGACTTGTTGTGCCCAGACCCTAACCATACAAGAACCGTGCAGGCACGAGGGGCTCTCATGGTTACGTAGTGCCCCCGGAGATCAAGACACTTTTGGATGGCTTCGAGAGAAGAACTGTGCCGCCTTTTCATCTCTCATCCATAGACGTTGAGCCCGATAGGGGATCTGTGCACTTGCCGGTTCTATTTGCCCCAGCCTCCGTGGAGTTGCTCCACAGACAGATCCAGTGTCCGTCTCATCTCCCGTTCGATCTCAGTCAGCGGAACGGGCTCAAAACGTTGTCCCACCTGTCTTATCCTGAGTTCCGGAGTTCTTCTGTCTGTGTCTCTTCTGAATTCAGACCACGCCGCCTCGCTCTCGCCCATGACTCTATACCAGAGGAATCGAGTAAGAAGTCTCTGAAGCAGTTGAAGGTCACTGCATGGATCGGAGGGATTCAGTGCGTCTCGAATTTCCTTGTCCAGTGCTGCGATCCGTGAACGGTAATGCTCTCTGTATCCCTCGCGATCGGGAACGATTCTGCCATCGTCCACCTTCAGAACAGTATACGCTTTTGGAGCCCCTGAGTGTCCGAGCCAACCCAGCCCTGATTCCCACACATCTTCGTAGCAGAGGAGTTCATCCCAACCATCCGCATCTACATCCTTGACTTCAGCGACGTCACCAAGCCTTTCGAGAAAATGATCGTCATGCAACGAAAAGACGTCACTTGGGTTGGCATTCCAACCATTTCCCCCACTTGGGTCTGGCACCGTAAGCAAAGGAACACGGGTTCTTGGAAATACAAGATAATCCCTGATGTCTCCAACGAGCAGGCGCCCCCTTGGAAGGCGCAACTGTTTTCCTCGACTTTCGATGATCAGGAACGTTTCTGGAAGCGTGTACAGGGTCTGATTGTTATCCTTCAGCAAAAACCGCTGCAACTGGAAGCTGAAACTTGCATACTGTATCTCGGCGTTGGCATCCAGTCTGTATTCCCTCTCTATCAACCCTTCGTCGTTAAGCGCTTCGGCGAACAAGCACAGGCCAGCTTCGGACGCATAGAGTGCCCCAGCTCTCGTCAATAGTGCGAGAAGCAGGGCCGTGTTGATCATCAGCCGTCCGAACGGGAGTTTCATAGATGAAAGCGCTCCTTGAGTTCTTTCTCCTCCGGCACTGTATCTGACGCACTGGGGGTAGTTCTATTCGAACATCAGGGAAACTCATCAAGAAATATCATCCGAAGCGGAGTTCCGACGCGCCATATTCCTCGTTGCAGGTCAGCGTTAGAGGAAAACAACGACACCCTTGTCTGTTCCGGATTACCAAGAGACGCTTACTGGCTGGGTTCTGACGCAGCGCCGGTCTGCCAAGTGCCCCAGAATTTCCATTGTTCAAGCCATCGGCTCTCACATCGTATGGAAGTGGCTTGACCAGGAGATTCTATTCGGGTGGCTTGGTCTGCCGAAAGGGTAAGCAGTTCGGAACCCGTTTCTGGTTCGAGAACAGCGACCTCCCCGTCAAACACAGCAATGGTTGTGGTCTCGGAAGTCTCCGCATCGAGAAACAGCAGAGAGCCGCGCACTCCGGCAATAGCATTCGGTGCCAGAATAACGATGCGCGGGTCGCCGCTCTTCTCATCTCGGACTCCATGCACTTTCAGCCACAGTTTGCCCGATTCGAGTCGGACTGTTGGAATGACTGTTTCGGAAAGGTTTGCAAGATGGGCGTTCTCGGTCAGTCTCAATTCAACCTGATCCGAGGTGTAGAGAGTCGCCCTTCCGTTGCCCGTGCGAATTTGCATTCCTGGGGACAACGTCTCATTCGGCTCGAGGGCTCTCCAGTTTGATCCTTCGCCGAGAATTTCGACCTGTCCCCGAACCTGAACCACCTTTGCCAGAAGGGGTTTTATCTGTCCGTCCCCGGAGCCAAACGCCCAGGAATTGCCTCCTGAAGAGGTAACTGGGTCGGCCTGTGCCTGGAACGTGGGACGGCCATCAGTGGTCGTATTGACAGATGCAGACGAGGCATTCTGAAACTTCTTGTCCATGATCTGCAGGCCGGAGGACTCTCCGAAGACCATCGGCGTGGTCAGATCTTCAATGGAAGTCTCATCATCGGAAGCGTCCTCGATCCTCTCGACAAGATCGCGGGAGACTCTCATCTCTCCCTTGCCCATCACAATCTTAAGCATCGAGGCGTCATCCTCGTCATCAAAGACATCTCCCTGAAGGATCTTCCCGTTCTTGAAGCGGATGGTTTCTCCGTGACTTTGCTGAACCAAGAGCAATGCCAGACTCAAACCAGCAACAAACGCAAAAAGAACTCTCCCGAGAAATGTAACTCGCATCAACTCAGATTTCTTCTCAAGACAGACACAGATATAACCGGCATCACCGGTTCCAGACGTACCAGTTGCGTGATTACTGCATTTCAACGAAAAATTCAACTCTAATCGCTCCTCTACTCCCTGAAAATCGCCTCATTCAGAGGTGTCTTGGAGTAGAGCCATTCAGGTCCCCCGACATCAGCCTCCCTCTCGTTACCCAAAAGGCCCTTCCAAGCAGCCCTTAGCAGCTCCGCCTCACGGTTCCTCTACTCGTGAAGCTCCCAGACTCAATTGAAACCGAACACTCGCGTCCTACTATTTAGGATTATCGGTATCGGCCTCTCTTTCCTTTATACGTATCGTTCCGCAGGTATAGTACTTCCACCCAATCATGAAATCAAGATTCTTTTGAGCATTCGGGAACTTTTTCTTGTCTAATACGTTTAAGTGTTTCTCAGAGCATCTCTTATGGTAACCGTACGAGAGGAACAGGCGAGACTTGTTGGCAACTTGCCTTCTATGGGAATCGGGAACGCGGCCATGGATAGGCATTGGAACCTG
>JAKQFZ010001043.1 GCA_029558215.1 Candidatus Omnitrophota bacterium | reverse complement strand
TAAATGCTGTGTTTTCAAGGGTTTGTATCTCGGCGGGCTCTGTGTCTCTGTGGTTCGATTCTGGCCTGAATCTGCGTCAATCTGCGAAATCGGCGGATGAATTCTTGGTCTTCCTTCCGGAGGGGTAATCCACAGATTACGCAGATTTGCGCAGATTACGAGACGAGAATCTGAGGCTCAAGGGCGGAACTCTCACACAAAGCCACGGAGCCACAAAGGGAAGACCGGGGTTTTCTTCGTGTCTTTGTGCCTTCGTGTGAGCCCACTTCGGGCCAATCCGCGTTCCCAAGCCATGGTCCGTGGCTCGTGATCCGTGACCGGTGGCCCGTGACTCGCGGCGCGCAGAGATGCCCCTTCGACAAGCTCAGGGCAGGCTCTTACGGGCACACTACAAACAGCTTTCTCCGCACGACAGAACCGCAACGCCTTGTTTCTGTGGCAAGAAGAACCGGGAGGAAGGAAGAGGGAACATTTCTTGTGGGATGAATACGCGACGCTAATGCCCGCCAACCTCACCAAGTGTGAAAAGCAAGACGAACAGCCCGAGCAGTACTATCGGCCCACAGATGAAGGATCGCTCACGCTTCAGGAATACCGCGAACAATGCCACCACCCCGCCACCGATACCCGAAGCTGACGCACTGATTAGCAGCAGCGCATTGATCGGGTCCGAAAAGAACGTGCTGCGGTCGCGCCCGGGACTGTGGATTTGGAGAAAAAACAGACACATAAACACAAGGAAGCCCGCCGCGAGTCCCACAGACCACCAGCCAAGCCCAGTGCGAGGCAGAGCAAGAAAGCGGGGAGCGCTCTTGTTCTGTTCACGTTCGTCGTCCATCTCAATCCTCCCGTCTTCGCGCAAAGCCTGACTATCCCTCGTCATGTCTTCTATACGCAAGTGGATGGTACGGAAGCAAAGGTCCCCATGTCAAGAGTGAACTGAAGGTGTCAGGTGCATTTTCTCTGCATACTCGGGCAAGTCCTTGCTGGAAGAAAGCTTATCGGCCCACGGTCTTGGCTGCCTATCGCTCGGAG
>JAKQFZ010001036.1 GCA_029558215.1 Candidatus Omnitrophota bacterium | reverse complement strand
AGCGTGCCTTCAAGATCGGAAGCGGTGCTGAGCGGGATTTCCACGGAAGTCACAACCGTTGGGGGGCAGGCGATTGTTCCTTCGTCGGAATGGACTTCTGTGATCCGCTTTCAGATCAGCAACAGCGGCACAGCCGCGGATGCTTCTGTTCGATTCCATGGTATCACGGTAACCATTGACCATCCCGGTGGTGCGACGCAGACGGCTTTTCGGAATGCGTTTCTCGCCCAAGTCGGTATCGCTCGCGAGTCGCTGACAAACTCCCGATTTCATCCTCCAAGTCATCCACAAGCGGATTCGATTCTGAGTTTCCGCTCGATTCCGGCTCAGTTGGACGTCTCAGGCCTCAGGATAAGAATTCCTGCCGATGGATCGGATCTTGGGCAGGTGATCGGGGGTGGCCGGAGCATCAACTATTACATCATTCTTCGCAGTTCCTCGATGCCCAATAATTCGATAGTTCGAGTGGGGGTAGCGTTTGATAGTCGGGACATCGAGTTGAGTGGCAATCTTCCCGACGGTGTTACCTACACAGGTATTCTCAACGCGGCAGGTTTTCCTCGCGGGGTGTTGACCTGCGTGGACAACATTGAAGACTGGATTCCACGCAATCCGTGGGAATGGACATTCAATGATCCCGTCGGTCCCAATGGCAGCGGCTATCCGGAAGATCTGGGCAACTCTGGTCTGGCAGCCAGAACGTGGGAGCAGAGGTTTCCCAAGGAGTTGGATTTTTACCCTCCCGACTATCCAGTCAGTCGCACTTCCGGCCATCCCGACAGCAATATCTCCATGGACTGGGTTCCGCAGCCGGTTGTTCTTGCCGCCGATTGCACGCCCTATGCGGTGTTTGGGATTGAACTTGGCGGCGGCTATGACGAATCCCGTCTGAAACTGGCCTCGATGACTTTCCGGCTTCTGAGCAACGGAGAGAAGAAAGATCATCTGTCCGATGGCATTGACAATGATGGCGATAGTTTTGTGGATGAGAATACGACCGTCTTTGACTGGGCGATGCCGAACAGAAACGATGACTGGGATTTCTGGGTAGATCTGAACGCAGACAGCGTTTTCACTCCTGGAGTGGATCCGGTAGTCATTGATGTCAACGCAAACGGTATTGCCGATGTCAATGACCATGTGATGTTTGAAGGCAATGTCTTCGGCAGCACATTGCAGTTGGTTGGCAAGAATGATGATGAGGATGCCTGGTTTGGTGACTATCCTCGCGTGCCCGAGAGTTCCAGAGTCTTCTGGCCAAGAGTGGATGAGGTTATCAAGGAAGATGAGGGAGAGGGGAACATCTGGGCGAACACCAAGGGCTACTATGATGGTACCTCACTCGACGAGACTCAGATCGGTGACGAAGTCCTGTTCTTTGGGGCGCAAGCGAATCTCGACGCCTATGGAAACGAGGTTTCCGACGCAGCTGAGGACGACCGCACCACGCCGACCACAGAGTGGAGCAGTCAGTGGGTCAACGCCGATTTCTGGACGGCCACGTACAATCGCACTCAACCGGACTCCGCCTTTGCAGCGACAAGGGCGTTTTTTGATCATGTCGAGAATGGATACTATTTGACTATGACCGATCCGGTTGTGGTCATTCGTGATAGCGGGTCGGTGAAAGGGGTTATTGACACAGGGGATCGCCTGATTTCCTATCCTGGTTCTTCCAGCAACCCGCTCCCCTTGAACAACGTCAACAACCTGGCGAACCGATTCCTGCTCATGAAGGGCATCAACGTCCGTGGTCTGAATGACGACTATCTGGTGAATCACCCCCGAACGGACGGGGGAATTGCCGACCTCTTCGCGGGGAATCCGGCTCTTTTAACCCAAGCTGAAACTCTTCTGGCAAATCCAATTGCACAGGCGGCTTTGGGTATCAGCGATCCGACTGAGTTCTTCCGGATCCCGATTGGAGATGCTTACCTGGAAAGAGGAACCAATGCCCCTGGCTTTGATGCTGGTGTTGACGAAATCTGGATTGACATTAACTTGGACGGCAGGTTGACTATTGCCGATGTCAACGGATGCGAGCGGTTTCCTGGCTTGAGACCCCCTTCCAGTGGCACGTTCACTCAAGTAGCAGACACGACCAACCTTGCACTGAGCCAACTTCGAGATGTCATCTCCTCGAATTCGAATCTCTTTCTTGAGGAGAGCGAGGAACGGTACAACGGAATTGATGACGACGGGGATGGCTATGTAGATGAGGACTGTTCCGATTTCCGGCTGTTCTTGTTGATTGACGAAGATGACTACGATTTCTACGTGGATACGGATGGTGTGAGTCCCTTTGACCCCAATACTGATCCTTACTATGTGGACTTGAATGCCGATGGAGTCTATCAAGAGGGTGAATGGGTCAATGCAGACGATCTGGGCATTTCCGATCCTCTCAGTTTTGACGTTGAATACCTTTTGCAGGCAGGGATTGTTCGCCTCGACAACGATTCTGATGGTCGGGAGAATGAGGATCCCAAACGTCGCGTCGGCAATGATCCAAACGTGACACTGAAACCGATTCATGCTGAGCTTATTGATGAAGATGGACTCGACCTATTTGACAACGATGGAGACGGGTTGATCGATGAAGACTGCTGGTTCGTTCCTCTGTTTCCCCTGGTGGATGAGGAGCGTCTGGACTACTTTGTGGATCAGGAAGGGGGAGTGCCGGGAGTCTTCAACAACGGCATTGATGAATACTACGTTGATCTGAACGGCAATGGACTCTATGACCCCATTGTTGCCTATTTCAAAGGTGGATACTATCGTCAGGAAAAGGAATGTGTGTATCCGGGACGCGATGGCACTCCGGATATTCCTGCGGGGTTTGCATTCAATGTACTGATGGGTGTTGACAATGATCGCGATGGCTTGGTCAACGAAGATGTTCGCGATCCCAACATGCAGATTTACGATTTCGACAGCAACTACAGTGATGACAGACAGGACGGCTTTCAGCTGTGGGCCGATACCGACGGCAATGGCCGATTCGACCGGACTGTGGACACGATTATCTCGAATGGATATTCGTGGCAACGGATTCTTCCCTCAGGTGTTCCGACGAACACAGCCGATTTCAGCAATGGAATCAATGAAGACTATCTGGTACGCGTTTCGGTGGACACCAACCGTACGGCGTGCATTGTTCCGATCACTGATGATGGGAATTTTGACTTTTTTATGGTCATCAGGACAGATTCCGGTGATTCGGGTGGTGCGCCATCCGGGGCAGACAAAGAGGGTGACACCAAGGAACTCAAACTGGCGGATCTATCCATTTTTGGAGTGGACTGGGGCGACGATTTCAGTTTGCAGGCCGTTACCGATGGAGTGCGCGTCATCCTGAATAACAACAGCGCTCGGGGTGGAATGAGCATTGCGCAGGAGCAGACCAAGAGGCAACCATGTCTGTTCTATGCGGCGGATGTCCTGGGCTTCTACGGCACGACTCCAAACAACGTCTTTGACGACGACGACGATGGTGTTGTCTCTGAGGAGTACCTCAACGGCTTGGACGATGACGGAGATGGTGAGGATGATGATGGCAATCCTCTCACTCCAGCACGCGCGGATGGTCTGGACAACAATAACAACGGCTTCATTGATGAAGGGATTGACAAGGACTATCGGCATCTCTTTGCGAATAACCTGGATGATGATGGCGACGGAGAGCCGGGAAGTCCAGTTGACTTTTTCACCGGTAAGATGATTGCTGATGGCATAGACAACAACGGAGACGGCAGAATTGATGAAGGCATAGATGAAGAAATCCCCAACGGCTACGACGATGACGGCGATGGGGAAGACGATGACGGCAACCCGTTCACTCGAGCGCGGGCTGACGGTATTGACAACGATGGGGATGGTCTCATTGATGAAGGGATAGACGAAGACTGCGGTGATTACGGTGTCGGACACGCCAGCACACACGGTTCCGTTCAGGGTTACTGGGGAGGATGGCAGCCTGAGGCCGTCCATCAGTTCGGCGGAATTCCTTACGTGGATGCAACCAGTGCACCCATTCCGCTTCTCGGGCTGAATGTGACGGACTCCCCTGCGGGACACAGCATTTATGCGACGGAAGTCATTGACTCAGTTCGGGTCAATTTTGTGACTGAGAGCCTTGAGGGAGACGGGGTGTTCCTTCCGAGTGACCTGATGCCTCTTAGCAGCACCAACCTGAGTGGTGTAGCGTTATACCGAGACAGGAAAAACGCAGGGACTGTGGGTGCCTATGATCCTGGGGACATCTTTGTGCCCATCTCGGCGACAGATCTCGAATGGAACGCCGACCCATCGGATCCGATTGTTCGCAATGGCGGACACTACATGGTGTTGAAACCCACCTCGGGGCAGGATGTCCCCGACAGTGACTATCCCACCAGCGACTCGAACTGGGCAGCTTTCGGCTATGACTACTTTGTGTGTATCAGAACCAGTAAGAACATTGACTATCACGATGGGTTCCGATGCTTTATTCGAGATGGGGATGTCAAGTTCCGCAATTCGCGCAACGCGACCGGTAGTGGCATAGACGGGGATCCGATTGCCGCCAACGTGCCGACGTTCCTGAACAACCTGGTTGTGGCTCCGGCAGGACAAGACGCCATGCCAATCCGAGCAGACAGTGTTGCGACAGCAGTTGTCGGGATGGATATGCACGACTCCAATCGCACGTTCGAAGGGAGACCTTCCAAACTGTCTCAGGTTGTCGTCCATCTGTTCAACTTTGGTACAGACACAGACTTTACATCAACCGATCTTGCACCTTTCTATCAGGGGTATGGCCAGTGGGTGGAGATTGATCCGAGGACTGGGGCGACAATTCCGTTCACTGGGGGTAACGTCGCCGGCAAACGTATCGGTTCGCGTTGTGGCGTTGCGCTCTATCGCGATGCACCCAATAGCGATACTCCAGGTGGATTTGACAATCCTTTTGACCTGAACGTAACCAACCCGGACACGCCGGTATTGTTGTCAGGTTATGAGGACTGGAACTTCCTGCTTGGATGGACATATCAAGTGGTGTTGGATCTGGATCCGCCCATGTATGATGGGACCGGTGCTGACACAAGTCTTGTGGATCCCTTTGATCCTGAGTTCTATGAGACGCTTCCTGCCGTGGACGAGACAGAGGGTCTGGGGAACGATTTCTTTGTTGTTCTTAAGACCAGTCCGACCATTTCTTACGGAGACGATTTCTATGTACGGGTTGGGTCTACGAGTATGGGGGGATGGGTTCTGCAGCCACTTTACTTCTTCCCCTATCTTTTGAATTCTGGGACGCATCCTTTTCCGTGGACGCCTCCCTTCAATGCAGCCTGGTCTTTTGAGGATGTCAACACGCAGTTGATGCGATGTCCGACAATCACGATCACAAGTTTCCGAGATCTGACTGCCAAAGACAATCGGGTGGATGCAACCAGTGATCCGATACCCGTTTTTGGCTTTGACTACCATGCCGACACTCTCTCGCGAGAGACGGTTAATGCGGTTCGGGTGCAGGCGAGAAACATTTCTGGTTTCACCCCGCAGATGGATTTGCGGCCAATTCTGGGCGGTCTGGACGGGTTGAGCGGTGTCGAGCTCTATCGCGATGGCAACGGTAACGGTGTCTGGGACACGACGGATGTGCGAGTCGCAATCAAAGCCAGTCAGTGGGAGAACGTCTACTACGCTGACAATCCGGGGCCTGATGGTGTCCTGGCGACGTCAGACGATT
>JAKQFZ010001029.1 GCA_029558215.1 Candidatus Omnitrophota bacterium | reverse complement strand
TTGCAGATGAATTTGGTCAGCGAAAAGGATTGCGCAAGGATAGTTGGCTGGGCACTGCCCATCGAATCCGACTGGAACACCGTCAGCACGAACAACGCCTGGCTGAAAACCGACGGCATTGGCATAATCTTCGCCACCGGCGATTCCGACTTCCAAATTGACTTGATCAGACTGTCGAATTCGATGACGAAGACGTTCAATGCGCTGACCGGTGGCTCGATAGGCCAGATCGCCGCGGCGTATTATTTTGGGGATGGCGCTCCTGACAAGACAATGTCCTGGCTCGACTATGATCGGCTCGGCAACGTGATGGGAACGTCCGACGTGACAGGTGATCAGATTGCGTCATACCATCAGGACGCCTACGGCAATGTGCTTTCGAGCATGAATACTGGGGCATGGGCAGCTTCGTTCTCCGGCAGGCATCTGACGACGAAGGAATATGATTGTGATGCGTGGGGATATTGCTTTCGTGACAGATGGCTTCGATCGGAGGAGAGTTGCTTTGTGTCCAGAGCATCTCTTCCGTTCTGGGAAGAGCATCCGTATGCTTACGTAAACGCCCAGCCCACTTATTACATAGATGCCTTCGGTGCAGACGCGAGCCTTCCTCGTGATGGTAGTTGTATGACGGGTTTTGAGCCTATATGGAAATGCGACAGGCGGAAGTACCCTTGGCCAAGGAAGTTTGGTGACGTACACCACACGTATATCTGCTGTGAACAGCCTGATGCCAATGGCAAAGTGCCAGGTCGTTGTTTTGGACTTCAATGGGATAACCGCCGAGGAGACCGTATCCGACCGGAAGATCCGAATGAGAAGCCTGGCGTTTGTGAGAAGACCTGTGTGCCCACATCGAGTAAGACCCGTTGCTGTGACAATCCGACTGCGCCAAAAGACTACAACTTGATCACATACAACTGCCAAACATGGGCGGCTGAGTGCGTTGTGGGAGGACATAAGCCTTTCCCTGATTTCAGTGTCGGGAGATAGAGAGAGGAGGATGCTGAAAACATGGGCAAGAGGAGATATACCTTTCGGATACTGCTGGCGATCGTAGCAATATCCTTTTTGTCATGCAGGCACTATATTCCAGCGAAGTTCGTATATGAATATGAAGATGAGGATAAAGCGGACGTTGTCACTGCAAGAAAGTATGCGGAGATCACTTTGAGACGACTGCATTACGATACAGAGACGATAGAGTTCTATTGGCCTCCACAGCCGTCAATATATGTCCCTTATAGATGGACTGACGGTGGATTTCTTGAGAAAGGAGGAGGCTTTACTATCTCTGTCCACTTCCAAGACAAGATACGGACAGAGTTCAGGCTTCACAGGTGAGCGAGTAGCCCGGTTTCCTCCCGAAACCGGGATCTTGGGTTGAGGAGAATCCAGATTGAGAACTGGGATAGTCCTTCGGAGCAAAGATGGTGGAACTCGGAGACAGGTTGCAGCGTTCAGCGCACATGACAAGACAACTGATGGGTCACGACCCATCCTACCCGGCGTT
>JAKQFZ010001018.1 GCA_029558215.1 Candidatus Omnitrophota bacterium | reverse complement strand
GATGTCCGAGCCGTCCCCCTTGCGGCGTGGCATCTTCGAACCAGAAAGCGACGAGATCCTCATAGACTTCGAGAACATCGTGCTCATCACCCGCTTTGGTGCAAACAATGTCCCCACGCTGCACGTAAGACTCCTCACCTTCCGACATGACCTTCGCTTTCCCTTGGAAAACCAACCAATACTCATGACAGTCATGGTAATGACAATCGAAACGACCTTCCTTGACAGGAACCCAGAAGATTCCCGCGCTGGTCACTTGACACCAGTCAGGGCGATTCCCCTCGCCCATCGCTGCTTTCGAAGTCCGAATCACAGGCATGTTCTTTTCTCCTCTTTGATCATTGTTTGAGTAGCAATGCTATCATGAAACCGTTTTCAGATCATCCTTGACGAGGCGGATGCTCCTTCAGAATGCAGGAGGCCGTTTCCCAATGCTCTTGGGATTTCTTCTGGTACTCGCGTCCGTAACCCTCTCCTGCACGGAAACACTTTTGTGCCGCGTTGGCGTTCTCCGCGCAACGGGAAAGATGAAACCAGGCATCGTAGAATGGATGCAGTCGCTCAAAGCGCGTTTTATCTTCAGGCAACATTGACGCAAAGTAGGCCGCATTGAATACTTCGATCTTCTCTTCGTCGTCAGAACAAAAGCGGTGATGAAAAGAGACAAGATCCTTGGCGAAGAAAGAGTAGTACGCTGTGGGGAAATCAATGAAGAACAACCGACCGTCGGGAGACAAAATCACATTTCTTCCTGGAATCTTGTCATGAGTCAGATTGTATTGTGGAATCAGGTTCAGCTCATTCTTCCATTGCCGCAACTGAGCGATCAGCTCCTTCCTGTTTGGTATGGCACCCAGAACTCGGTGCTGCTGAATGCGCGAAACCCGATTGAGAACGTGACGGATGATGTATGAGCCAAAGCCGGATCTTCCCGAGGGCTCAGGCGGCTGCCCCCACCTCGGAGCGCGAATCGAATGCAGTTTCGCCAACTGAGTTGCCAGGCGCGCGGCAAGTTCGGGAGTGTAGTGCTCGGGAACGACCGGTGTGCTCTCGACATACTCTTCAACCGAGATGATGCTGTAGTAACGCTTGGGCATATCCGCATAACCAAGCAATCTTGGAACCGAAACACCGTTGTCCATAAGCAGTTGTGTGATCGCCTTGTTCTTCTCTGCTTCGGGTCGCTGCCAGGGTCGGTAAAGCCGAACGAATAGGCGCTGTCCCGTCGCAAGGTGGAGAATCAAGGCGAGCGTCTTGGAACCCCACTGGGGAAGGAATATCTCGAAAAGAGCAGGTTCCATTTGCTGTTCGGAAAAGAATCGGTCGAGCATGTAACGGCGCAGCCCGTTCTTCAGCTTGCACACATTGATAAGGTTGCTGTGTATGAACATCATGACTCTTCCAGGTTGCCTCTCGACAACGGAGACTTGAAACACGTGATACTAGTGAGGCGACGCTTTGAGTGTCAAGAAAATGTGTCAACCTGCCAGGTGTCACCGAGCGGACGTGGACACCGTGAGTCAATGCCTCTTTCAAGATCGCGCAGGGAACACACCTTTTCAGAACTCTGTCTCTCGGTTGGATTCAACAAGAATCTGCAAGATTTCCAGGTTGTCCGGATCAAACCAAAAGGTGCGGCACAGGAGACATTTGAACACGGGCACAAAGTACTGATAACTGAACGGATGCTCGATCATCATCGCACTGCATGTGGGGCACAGAAGCGTCTCGGACTGCGGCGATTTGGGAACCTGTTTGGCTGTGAGCGGACTCGTGTAAAGCATTGGCGAGGCCGCCTCCCGTCCAGGTTTCCTTTTGAGAGGGTTAAGCAGCACAGTATCTCGAAACTCTCTTGCTTTCTGGCATAGAGTTTCATCAAACACCACATCTCGTCGAACCAGTATCTTGTCCAGGGCAGAGGTATTGAGATACTTTCCGCCACAACGAGCGCACGCGTGAATTGTTGTCCCTTCGTACAAACTCTGACTGAGAGCGACCTTGCAGCGTGGACATTGGTTGCTGTCCGGATGTCTCGCATGCGTTCCAGCCCGATTCAGAAGTTCGACAATGGGCTTGAAATCGGAAGCAAGTCCTGCTTGGTTTTCGATCAGATTTCTGACACGAACACGCGTTGTAAAGAAGGGAAGAAAAACAAGTTCCTCGACTCGATAGGGGCCATGCCACTGTCCTTTCCCATCACAGGCAAGCCAGGTTGGATCTTCGCTCTGGACACCTGCGTCTTGCTCAGGATGGCTTGACACGAAGTGCTTGATCACCGTCTTGTTCCGCGAGCGTTCTTTCTGGATGTCGCGAATCTCTCCCAGGACATCGGTCGCGCGCTTGCCCGCCATCGCAGCCAGCCGTTCGATACGCTTCATGGCAGCGGGGTGCGAACCGAAGAGTCGTCCAAAGAATCCGCTGTCATCTTCGAGACCGACGGAACGAGGATCGACGATGAAAATGGGACTGTAGACATCGCTGGTTCCTCCCACTTGAGAGTAGCGTGTATTGGCTTTGTAGATAGCCCGCGAAAGTGCCATCGGATCACGACACAGTTCCACCGCCGCTGCATCTGCCATGAATTCACGTTGGCGACTCAACAGGGCACTGAACAAGAGCATCATGGTGGACGAAAGCCACGCAGCCACATAGATCAATGAACCGCCTGCCGCATCTCGATGCTGCGTGTCACCCGAGGTCGCTGTGGATGGCTCAAAGAACTCGCGCAGGCGCTCAAAAACGTTTACCAGGGAACAGACAAATGTAACGTACAGGGCATCTCCCCGAAGAATATGAGCCAGTTCGTGCGCAGCGACAGCCTGAATCTCATCTCTCGTGCAGTCTGCAAGGAGCCCCTCTGTCACGACGACGGAAGGGCAGCCGTCGGACTCTACCAGAGCCATCGAGTTGATGGCCACAGAAGGGATCACAAAGCAGTTCACTCTTGGAATACCACAGGCCAAACGGATTTCCTCAATGAGATTCGCCACCTGCTGATGGTAGAGATCTGTCGGATCGGGAGGTTGGGCACGAAGCCTCTCACGGATGAATGAGGCACCGGAGCGGAGCGCCGTTGTGTAGTGAAATACGGCAAACAGCCCGGAAGTGATGACACACAAGAGAATGATGCGAGCTAAATCTGGCGGACTTGCCCAAGGCCTGCCATAGGCGAAGATGAACAATCCAAAGGAGACAAGGACAACGAGAACGACCAACAGGGACGCCACAACGTAGAGCGCAACGAGCAAGGGAAACAGAAGTAGTGTCTTCCGTTTCTGTTGTCGCTGAATTTCAAAGAAGTCTTTGCCAATTGGACTCAGTCGGTTCATCACCAAACTCCGCTTGAAGACAATGCTGGTTCATCCTCTCCAGACGTAATGTTCCAGAATTTGAGAGCAAACGGCTCCTGCGTCAAGCACAAAACAAAACGAGACGCAGCACGGGCAATCCTTGCGATGAACACGGTTGAACCTGTCATTGGATCCCGATACCCAGGAACATTCCCAGATGATAGATAAGGAAAGAGGCACTCCAAGCGAGCACAGTGAGATAGAGCGCGCAAAAGACCGGCCACCGGTAAGACTTGGTTTCCCGTGAGATGGCAACAAAGGTACCGGCGCAGGGGAGATAGATCAGAGTGAAAACCATGAGAACAAAGGCGCGAAGCGGGTTGAAAAAAGGATCGTCCTGAATGGCCTGCCGCAGACTAATTGACTCTTCAGAGGTGTCGGCGACATTGTAGAGAGTGCCCAAAGTTGTCACCACAACCTCTTTGGCTGCAAAACCCGAGAACAGAGCAGTCCCCACGCGCCAGTCCCCAAGACCCACCGGCTTCAGTGGCACCGCAAGGAGACGTCCGACGCGTCCGGCGTAGCTGAAGTTGATTCGCTCGGATGGCGACAAACTGGCGTCAGGCCCCACTGGAAAGTTGCTGAGATACCACATGATCAAAGAGACAACCAACAGAAACGTAAACACTCTCTTTGTGAATGCCCACGTACGCTCCCACGTATGGATAAGAACTCCTTCCGGCGTGGGAATCCGGTAAGGTGGCAGTTCCATGACCAAGGGTGTAGTCGCCCCTCGAAAGACAAATCCGCGGAAGACCTTCGCCATGGCAATCGCCAGAAGGATGCCCAGGATGTAGAGCGCAAGAACAACATACCCACGAGCAGAGTCACTGAAGAAAGCGCCACAGAAAAGCACGTAAATGGGCAGTCGCGCCCCACAACTCATCAGAGGGATGATCATCATGGTGACAAATCGGTCTCGGCGCGTTTCAAGTGTTCGGGTGGCGAGAATGGCAGGAACACTGCATCCAAACCCCAGGAGCATCGGGATGAAAGATTTCCCGTGTAGTCCGATTCGGTGCATGACGCGATCCATGACAAAAGCCGCGCGTGCCATGTATCCGCTGTCTTCCAAGACCGCCAAGGCCAGAAACAGCAGCATGATCATTGGGATGAAAGCGATGATTCCCCCAAGTCCACCCAAAATGCCATCTGTCACAAGAGATCGCAGCATTCCCGCAGGCAGAACGTCGTTCAGAAAGGCTCG
The DNA here is from genome assembly GCA_029558215.1 of Candidatus Omnitrophota bacterium. Taxonomy (GTDB): domain Bacteria; phylum Hinthialibacterota; class Hinthialibacteria; order JAKQFZ01; family JAKQFZ01; genus JAKQFZ01. The sequence goes on along the minus strand of JAKQFZ010001018.1, from coordinate 1,278 downwards.
AGAGAGTCCAACCAGAAACTCCAGAAACTTCGTCGGGATCTCCCCAACGGTAAAGGTCAACTGAAACACGATCCACATCAGCAGGAGAAGGATCGGAATTCCAAGCAGTCGGTTGGTGACAAAGGCGTCTATCTGATCGGACAGAGTGTGTCGAATCTCAACCGTACTCCGAACTGACTCCTGACAGGCTCCCGAGATGAAGCCGTAGCGGCGTTCGGCAATGACGATCTCCGGTGCGTCGCGAAAGACCACGCGGAGATGATTCCGACTTCTCTCTGCCGCTGCGATGATCTCATCCGTACAGACGGCAGAGCGGATGATCGCGTCATCTTCCAACAACTTCAGGGCAAGCCATCGCGGATGATAGGTCGCGGCCAAGTCCCAGTGAGATTCAATGAGAGGAATCAGCGAGGCAATTTCTGTTTCGATCTCCTGGCCATACGAAAGATGTACGTCGGAATAACCACTCCCCCGAAGGGCAACCCCTACGGCAACCTCCAGCAACTGCTCCACACCGGTACCCTTGTGACCAATCGTTGGAACGATCGGTGCTCCGAGCAGGGCGGAGAGGTGATCCAGGTCGAACTCCACTCCTCGAGTCTTGGCAACATCACTCATGTTGAGTGCCAAAACCAGAGGCAATCCCAATTCGATGAACTGGGTGGTCAGATAGAGGTTGCGTTCAATGTTCGAAGCATCCAGAATGTTGACAACAACATCTGGTTTTCCCTCAAGAAGGAACCTCCTCGCAACCACTTCCTCTTCGGAAAAGGCATTCAGGCTGTAGGTGCCCGGCAAATCAACCAGTGTGATGTCTACGTCCCCACGACGAATGGTTCCTTCCTTGAGATCAACGGTCACACCCGGATAATTGCCAACACGCTGTCGAGTACCGGTCAGACAGTTGAACAGCGTTGTTTTGCCGGAATTGGGATTTCCAGCAAGAGCAATCCTGATATGTTGTGCCATGTGATACTAAGCCTCACTTGCTTCCGGCACTTTGTTCTTAGAGGCAAGACGTACTCCCGGCTTCACACGATGAACGAAAATCTTGTCCACCATCCCACGACCAAGCATCAGCCGCACGTCTTTTACTCCGACAACCATAGGCCCCTGCGTATCATTGAGCACAACACGCACCTCGGTTCCGGGAAGAAGCCCCATGGACGCGAGACGGGTCTGAAGCTCACAACCTGCCTCGATGCGCCGCAGCCGAGCGTGCTCTCCAGGCTTGATCACGGAAAGAGGCACAAGCGCAGCATCCCCTTTCCCCAGAGT
>JAKQFZ010001005.1 GCA_029558215.1 Candidatus Omnitrophota bacterium | reverse complement strand
ATTCGGCAAACGTCAATGGAGACTTGGCGACGTAGTCCAGAGCACCTCGACGGATGGCTTCCACGGCGGAAGTCTCATCTCCGTGGCTGGTCATCACAATGACCGGCAACAAGCCCTGAACGCTGTCGCTGATGAGCAGTTCCTGACCATTTCCGTCGGGAAGGCACATGTCAAGAATCACCAGATCAGGTCGCACCTGAGTCAAGAGATTTCGGGATTCCTGAAGAGTCTTGGCATGCAGTATCTCATATCTGCCTTGGCCTGAGTTGAGCGAACGGCGGATCAACTCCGCATGGTCGGGTTCGTCCTCAACCAGGAGAATCTGGTATGGCAGGTGTCCTCGCAAAGATACCCCCAGCCCACTGTCAACCGAAATGCTCTGTGCCAAGATGTTCCCCCCTATCAGCACGGATGAAGATTCCAACCCAGCCAGTACAGCCCCAAATCCTTGGTCAGCTGGATGAATGTCTGGAAATCCAGAGGCTTGATCACATAGCTGTTGGCTCGACGGTCGTACGCCTGAGAAACATCCCTCTCCGCATCGGATGTTGTCAGGATGACGACGGGAATGCGGCAAATACCTTCCGTGTTCTTGATCACTTTCAGAACTTCCAGACCGTCAATCTTGGGAAGCCGTAGATCCAAAAGAATCAGGTGAGGATTGTCCCTGTCTTTACGTTGGGCGTACTTGCCATGGCACAGGAGATAGTCCAGTGCCTCTTCACCGTCCCGAACATGGACAATTGCATCCTCAATGTGATGGGCTCCAAAACCGCGACGGATCAACTCGGCATGATCCAGATTATCCTCAACCAACAGAATGGAAAACGGTTGGTGCCCGATTCGGCTTGGTGTTCTTCGACCGATAGTGCGCGTTGGAGACATTGCAGGACTCCTTCAAGCGCCAAGTGAGGGTGACCGTCCTGAAGCAGACCCCTCACTGCAATCCCATCCTCCAAAGGAGAATGGGAACCTGAGCACACTGCCTCATTTCCTGCAGGCGCTGGCCTGCCTTCGAAAACTGGAGAGAATTGCCCACACGTATTGATTGTTGTGTCGGACGTACAGGGGCTATCCCTGTTATCCATAGAAAACCCCGCTCAATGCTGTGAAAGAACAATAGTATTCAGCTGAGCAATCCCATTCCTGTCAAATTATTCCTCAGGCTTGCTGAAAAAGCAATCATTTTCTGAGCCACAAGATTTTCTCTTGACAATCTCAAGAGGCTTGAAGTATAGCTTTTGCCGTCACTGAGCAGGAGTAATTCAGTGGTAGAATGCCACCTTGCCAAGGTGGAAGTCGCGAGTTCGAATCTCGTCTCCTGCTCCACCTTTTTTCTGTACAAAGTTCGGTTTTTCCGAAAAAGCTTGCTTTTCCCCGCCAAGACGTCTAACTTACACGCTCGATTTGTTAAGGTTTTGTGCCTATCTTTTGCCGTAAGGCACTGAGGAGGTGTGTTTTCCATGGCTCGAGCGTGCCAGGTATGTGGCAAGGGTGCTCAATTCGGACACAACGTCAGCCACGCCAATAACCGAACCAAACGACGGTTCTTTCCGAACCTTCACACCATTCGTGTTGCGCAAGGCGGCGGCAACCGCCGCAAGATGCGTGTGTGCATGGACTGCATCAACAAGATTCGGACGAAATAATCTTTCGCCAGTCTTTTTCAAAACAAACTTTTATGAAACCGGATTCCACAAGGATTCCGGTTTCTGACTCAAACAAGGACACAAAGACGGGCTTAGCTCAAACGCCCACGGCTAATACCCGCTCCAGAGAGGGGGCATCAGAATCGGAGACCAAAGCAAGCGGCAGAGTCTCGTGTCCGGATCTTTCGGTTCTGAGTGATCATGAGATTGAGTTTGTGTCTATTCATAGTTCTTGTCCTCTTGGGTTGCGGTCCTGCCGAACCGCCAGAGCAGAATGTCTCTGAAGTTAAAGTCGAACCGTTCCTCCCACCGACCGATGAGCAGGTACGTGCCATCATCACCGAGATGGGTGGACTGGCGATCGGGGTCACGAATCCCAATCTGTTCGTCGTGAACCAAACGCGCTTGATTGCCTACAAGGTGGATCCAGAAGGCTCTTGTCGTGTTCGTGTTCAGGTCGAAGGACATCTGACCGAGCCTCTGGTAACCCTGAATGCGGTCTATGACGTCAGCCAGACTCTTTCCTACGAGAGTGAGTACCGACTCCGACGCTCGGAAGAGGGATGGAAATACGCAACCCTGGTCGAGGCAAATATGCTCGCTTTCCCTGAATCTGACCTGCAACTGTCCTCTGACGAACAACGCTCAGCAACTGAGTAGAGATAGTGCACTGCCACATTTAACTCCTTTTATATCAAATCATTAGTCTCGCGACAGGAGAGCGATTGAAATCCCTCATGTTTCGGTTGGCGGGGCTCCGGCCGATTTCTGTCAGATTCTTAAGGGAATCTTCAGTTGACCCAGAGCAATGACTGAAGAAGAATTTGTCACAGAGGAGTACCAATAGTGCGGATTCTGGTCATCGAAGATGAGAAGAAGGTCGCCAATGCGCTGGACAAAGGACTGCGCTCAGAGGGCTATGAGGTAACATCGGCAGCGACGGGCGAAGAGGGTTTCTTCCTTCTCAACACCGAGACCTTTGATCTGGTGATACTGGATTTGATGCTCCCTCGGCGAAGTGGCCTTGAGATTCTGAGTACGATTCGAGAAAAGGGTGTTCGAACGCCTGTTCTCATCCTGACTGCGCGGGATGGCCTTGAAGACAAAGTTGAGGGTCTTGACAGGGGAGCCGATGATTATCTGGTCAAGCCCTTTGCGTTTCCCGAATTGCTTGCGCGCATTCGGGCTCTTCTCCGACGAGGTGTTGCCGAGGAGCCTCCCATTCTCAGCGCGGCGGATCTTGAGATGCAACTGACCCACCGGAAAGTGATCCGATCCGGTCAACCGATCCAACTGACCGCCCGCGAGTTCGAACTGCTTGCGTATCTTCTCCAACACAAGGGACATGTTGTCTCGCGAGAGATGATCGCCCGCGATGTATGGCAGGAGCCCAACCGTGCATTTTCTCTGGACAATGTCGTGGATGTCCATATCGCACGACTGCGAAGAAAAGTGGACGATCCGTTCCCGGTGAAACTGCTGAAAACCATTCGGGGCGTTGGATTCATCATTGAGGAGGGAACTCAATGATGGGAACTCCCTTGAGCATTCGTCGGAAACTCACCCTCTGGTATGCAACAGCACTGGGGCTGAGTCTTCTCGTCTTCTCGACAGCACTCATTGGCTTTGTTTGTTCCAGCATGATCAGTCAGGTAGATACAGCACTCAAACAGGATTTCCTGATGATCGAGAAGGCTTTGGAAGAAGATGATGACACGGAAAGAAAAGAAGAACTGGACGAACTGTCCGAACTCAATCCGGTGATCTGCTTTCACCTGACGGCGGTTAGCCTGACCTACGCCAGTCCGCGCTGGCACAAGGAATCTCTTGATGATTCACTGAAAGCGCACCGAAATCACAAGCGCTGGTACTGGGAATCCTCTCGGGACAACCGATACCGACTTCGCACGGCGACGTTGTTGGTTCGGGGCGAAACCCACAAAGTCACTGCGGCACGGTCTTTCGACTCCGTCTATCGTACGATCAGAGCCCTTCTCATCGCCATGGCAGTCACAGCCCCCTGCACTTTGATCCTGGCAATGTTAGGAGGTTCCGCACTCGCGGGACGTGCCCTTGCCCCGATCGCTTGCATGACCAATCAGGCACGACAGATCACCGCGGAGAATCTCTCAGAACGGTTGCCTGTGGGCAAAGTGGATGATGAACTGGGACGCCTTGCTCAGGTTCTGAACGACATGCTCAGAAGGCTTCAAACCTCCTTTGAATCATTGCGCCAATTCACCGCTGACGCATCCCATGAGTTGCGCACTCCGTTGACGGCGCTTCGAAGTATCGGACAGGTCGGTCTTCAGCAGCCCTTGGACGCCGCGGCATACAGAGATCTGATTGGGAGCATGTTGGAAGAATCCGATCGCCTGACGCACCTGGTGGACAGCCTCCTGACGCTGACTCGTGGTGAGTCGGGACACGTCCAACTGACACTCGAGCCAACAGAGCTTGGCGCACTGGTTCGGGACGTTGCAGAGTGGCTTTCCGTTCTGGCTGAGGAGAAGAAGCAGACGTTTGAAGTCAGCGTCTCCGATTCACTTCCCGTTTCGGTTGATCAACCCACGATTCGACAGGCTCTGCTGAATCTTTTGGACAACGCGATTCGATACACTCCCGACGGTGGACGAATTCAAGTGAGAGCATTCGCGGACGAGCGTGGAAATGCCGTTGTCGAAGTACAAGACAATGGTTCTGGCATACCCAAGGATCAGCAGTCCCTCATCTTCGAACGTTTCTATTGTCTGGACAAAAGCCGTTCGAGGGAGATGGGGGGAACAGGTCTGGGTCTCGCCATTGCGCGCTGGGAGGTTCAAGCGAACCAAGGACGCATCGAAGTCGAAAGTACCGAAGGCGAAGGCAGCATTTTTAGAGTGATCCTGCCTTTGAGAAAGGAGTAATGAAAGGCAGGCACATCTCGGGAGTTGCCGTCCCGCGTTTGAAGCAAGAGCCAAAGGCTGCCTTACGGAAGGCAGCACACAATAAAGGAGCAAAGGAGCAAAAGACGATGATGAGGAAACTCGGTTGGATCGCATTGAGTTTGTTAGTCGCAGGTTTCGCAATAGAGGCCTTGTGTGAGGACAAAGAAGAGGCGATTTCGATAGAACAGCTGCCTGCGGCGGTGCGAACGGCACTCGAAGCCAAGACGGCAGGATGTACTATCGTGGAAATCGAAAAGGAGTCGGAAGACGGTAAGGTTGTCTACGAGGCGGAGTACAAGACCGCTGATGGCAAGAAATGCGAAATCGAACTGTCCGAAGATGGAACCATTCTCGAAGAAGAGGACGCCGACGAAGATGATGAGGACGATGGCGACGAGGAAGAAGTGAAGGTCTCACTCGACCAGGTTCCCGCTGCGGTGAAGGCCGCTGTGGAGAAGGCTGTTGCCAATGGAACGCTGATCGAACTGACCAAGGAAACCGAAGACGGCAAGGTCGTCTACGAGGCGGAGTACAAGACCGCCGACGGGAAGAAACGCGAGATCGAAATGGCGGAAGACGGAACCGTCCTCGAAGAAGAGGACGCCGACGAAGATGATGAGGATGATGAGGACGAGGAAGAGGAAGAAGTGAAGGTCTCACTCGACCAGGTTCCCGCTGCGGTGAAGGCCGCCGTAGAGAAGGCCGTTGCCAATGGAACGCCGATCGAACTGACCAAGGAAACCGAAGACGGCAAGGTCGTCTACGAGGCAGAATACAAGACCGCCGACGGGAAGAAGCGCGAGATCGAGATGGCGGAAGACGGAACTGTCCTCGAAGAAGAGGACGATGACGACGATGATTAGTCAGTGACTGAGCGACAAAGGTGCAGCATGGGTATCATCCCCGTGCTGCACCTTTAAGCGAATACGGATTTCCCGTCTCCCGCACATCACACTGACTTAATCCAAATCACTTTTCTGCCGCTTCAGAATCCTCTTTGGGCACTTCGTCTTCCTTCGGTGGCTGAGGTGCCTCCTCTTGCTTCTCGACAGATTGGTCGCTGGGTTCCTCGGGAACTACTTGGACAGCTTCACCCTGTGGAGCGCCACCAGGAACGGGAGGAGCCGGAGGTCTTGGCTTTCGATCGGGAGGTTGCGGTTGAGCGGGCTGTTCGGGTGTGGGTTCCGGTGCCGCAATGAGTGAGACCGTGATTGAATCCTCTCCCAATGTGAACTCACATGAGTTCTGGGTCAGTTTCCGACACATCAATCCTTCCAGCTCTGAGCCTTCCCGAACTTGGATGGCCTCATTGGTTTTGGGATTCTCGAAAACTGCGATGCGTTCTCCGGCAAAATCCATAAAGGAGCGATATTCCCAGTTTCCGAGCTTTTCGCGGAGCACCTTCTCTCCTCCGGGAGCCTCTGGCTCGGACACAAAGACGGTCTCCGGTTCCGGCTGCTGCTGAACCTGCATCAGCGGACGCAAGTCTTCCAGGAGTTTCATCTCATCTGAGATCTGAGCACCCGTCTCTTGTGGTGGTTCTTCCCGAAGGACAAGAGCAGGCGCTACGTCCATCTTTGCCACGCTATAGGTGGCTTGACTGTCACGCCACCAAAGAAATCCAAGCGCACCCGCGGCGATAAGAACGACAACAACCAAAGCGATGATGATTCCTTTACGCATTCTGAGCACCTCATGCGTCCGGAGAGACGTCATTGTCCAATGTTGTATTGTTACCTGAAATCTTCAAATCTTCCAACACACTCTGTTTGTTCTTTCCCTTTAGGTTTCTGTATTGCTGCATGCCCGCGTCAAATCGGCAAACGGCCGAATAGTGGCATTGAGTACATGCCCGCTTCACTCCCTTGCGATAGGGACGGACAGCAATCTGTCCATTGAGAATGCAGTTTCCAAGAAAGGAGAGTTTCTTCTCGGTCTCTTCCATGATCCTTGTCAGCATCTCTGATTCCACCGGATCCGTTTTGATGAGATTCCCCAAGGTACCATCTGTCTTGACAAAGAAAGAAGCAAAGGTGGCTTCCTTCTGAACGCTTCGCTCAAGTAAATTGTAGTACGGCGCGGCGAAGACGCCTCTCGCCTTGTAAGATGCAAAGTATTCCTTCTCATCGGGAGCCGGCTCATCTTTAGGGTTTTTTGTGTCCTTTATTTTGCGCTGAATGGGAAGGTAGAATGCGCCAACAGGTTCTAATGGCTGTCCTTTTGAGAGGAGATGGCCACACTTCTTGAGCACAAGAAGATAGGCGATCAGCTGAAGATCAAGCCCACTCATGATGTCACATAGCTCGAGTTTGTGTGCATTCATTTTGTAGTCGAGAACACGTGCAGCAAGTCCCGTCTCCGACTCTGCCCCATCAACTCGATCAATCCGGCCTCTCAGGAGCATCTCGCGAGAGTTGCCCAGGTCTATCCGCAAAGCGGGCAACGGTGACTTTCCGAACTCGATCTCCGTCGCCAGAGGAACAAACGCGGAAAGTTCATCTGCCTGTCTCAAAGCCCTCAGAAGATTTCGGAGAATTCGGTTTACCGCAGAGGTGATATGCTGGTTGCGACTGCTGCTCAGAAGGATCTCTCCCTTGAGCTCGACGACAAGCGATGCAACGGTCTTGGTCAGCATGTCATCTATCTCTTGCTGAGTCAGTGTGCTGATCTTTTGCCCAGGAATCTGACTGACGACACTCCTGAGCGCGGCATGATATAAGGTGCCCAGGTCAGAGGGCTCGATCTGGAACTTGTCACGTGGGGTCAGTTTTAGTGTGTATCGGCAGAAATGCTGGAATGGGCATGCTGCGTATGTCTCCAGCGCGGAGACGCTGCCAAGAAGCCGGTCACCAAAATGTTCCTTGACAAGATCGAAATTGAGAGAAGGAGCGTTGCGATAGATGAGGCTGGAGAGTACGTGTCTCATCTTGTCTCTGATCTCTGGAACCTGCACCGCTTCGTTGTAGAGAGCAATCCAGAAGGCGGAGTTCTGCGGCTTTGGTGAAGGCCGAAGATGTCCTGCGAGTGTCTCTGCAAGACGCACAGCGCTGGTGATACGCAGCTTCAGATCTTGCTCGTCATCTTCTTTTCTGGTGACCGAAAGTTTGGGGAAGCATCGGAGTATCTGACTGATGAAGGGTGAAGGAATCTTCTTCTTCCCTTCCAGATCGGCAGCAGAATAGCTGAGCCACAAGTACTCTCGGGCGCGAGTGAATGCAATGTAACCAAGGTACTTCTCACCCTGCAACTGCAAGCCGGTGGAAGGCATCAAGGGTATTCCAAGCGACTTGAGTCTGGAACGCTCGTCGTCGGTGAAAATGGCGTCTTCACTTCGAACCAGTGGGAAATCAGACTCCGTAAGGCTCAAGACAAAGGCTGCCCTCAGATCCGGCTGTCGCGAACGATCTGCCGAACCGACGACGACCTGATCTACTTTCGGTGGCGTCAGTCCGAGACTCAGCGCTCCCAGCCCTGCTTCAAGGATGTCCGCATAGTCTGTCAGCGTGTATTGTTTGTCACCCAAAGTCTCGACAAGATCGTCAAACAATTCCACAATGATGTTCCAGACTTGCCTGTGCTCGCTTGCTAGTTCGCGCGTGTTCTTGAGAGACGAGGGCGACGTCGCCAACGACTCCAACTCCTGCGCCCATCGCTCCAATGTCTGGGGAACTCTCAAATCCTCAAGCAGCGCATAGAGCGCTTCTGTAATCGTGCGCACCGACACAAGACGGTCATTGATCGCATTGCGAACCGTCTGCTCGAAACGCTTCAGTGCTGCGGTAGCACAAGCTCGGTGCAGGTTGATCCGCTCCACATCAACCTTCTCCTTTTCAACTTCCAACTCATCTCGGCTCGTCTGTTCGCCCAGACTGTACTGCCTTCGGTAGTCCCATGGGGCATCATCACGCCATCGCGAACCGCGAATCCCATGCGCAAGGACATAATTCTCCAGTTCATCAACTGCCTCGCGGGACAGCATCTCCGGTGACTCGGGAGAGTTGGACTGTGGTTCGTGTGCTGTGGGATCCGCAGTGATGAGATCCGTTTTGAGATAGTGGAAAACCTCTTCTGAAGGCCAGTCGCGTGAGATGATCCGAACCGCTGAGCGTACCAGTTCAACCAAAGGGTGATAGGTGATCGGTCGCCGACGATCAATGAAGGTGGGAATGCCATGAACCGCGAACCCCGCCTCTATCAGTGCCGAGTAACCCTCCAAATCTCTGACGATGACCGCGATGTCTCGAAACCGGAACCCTTCTTCTCGACAAAGCCTAAGAATCTCCCCTGCCGCCCGATTCACTTCATCTCTTGGGTCGGATGCCTCGACAAGACGTATTCGCTTGGGACAGTCTGCAAAGGGTTGCGCTGGAACGGCAAAAAGCGATCGCTCCAGATGTGCAAGATCAGGACTCTGGACAAAGCGCCAAGGAGTTTGATCTGGCTCAGTCTGATCCAACCTGTGAACAGGAAGAACTTCGGCGCCCACTCGGCGGGCAACGTCGTTCAGTGCCAGATAGGTTTCCTCGGTTTGATGAAACAGCCGTGCTTCATCAAGGTCTTCCGCTGCAAACGTTCTATCGAGAACCTCATGGGCATCCAGACACAAGGCGATTTCGACCTGTGCGGCGTTGCGAAACAATGCACCAAGAACCTTGTACTCCTGAGGGGTGAATCCGCTGAAACCATCCACCCAGATATGGGCATTGCGAATGAGATCAGAACGCTCAATTCGGGATGTCAGGAGATCGAGATGCTCGTCAGGATCGGTGAAGTTACCGGCAAGCCTCTGTCTATAGTGTTCCAGGACAAGAGACAAATCATGAATCTTCCGAGTCAGCGGAGACTGAATTTGTCCCTGCGCCTCGATGTTCTTTGCCATCTGTTGGAGGACTTCGACATCAATGCCATACTGACTCAACTCCCGAAGAGTGGATACCAACTGCCCCAGGAAGCCCGGAAGATCAGTCACTCTGTTGAATATCTGCAACTGGCCGGAGAGTTCGCTCAGAAGCGACCGCAGAAGCATTTGCTTCCCCAAGGCGCTGACTGCAGGATGAACTGCGCCCCCAACTTCTACGAGCACCCGATGGGCAAGCCGTCGAAAGGACAGCACCTGTGCTCGAAAAATGCTGCTAACTGAACCCGACGTCAACAGCGAGCGATCTGCCTGAAGCCCCGCCTGTTCAGGAACAAGCCAGATCAATGAAGGGCTGCTCGCCGAACGCTTCAGTTCGTCGAGAATGCTTTTCAGGCAGTAATGGGTCTTACCGCTTCCCGCACGTCCAAGAACAAAACGAACACTCATCCGATTGTTGTCAGTAGTTCCTGTTGCTCCCAGGAAGCCAGACTCTGCAAGAGTCTAGTTCTTTCAATGATCAAGCGTTCCCAAGAGTGGGCATAGCCCACACGCCTGCAGGCGCTGGCCTGCCCGTAAGCAACCAAGTGATTACGTTCACTCACACTGTATATGAAAGAAACCCCTCAAGTCAAAGTTGCCGATGATACAAGGAACTCACAGAGCGATTGCGACTTTCCTCAAGGCAGCACACGCTCCACAAAAGCGCGAATGCCTTCGACGTAGTGTTTGCCGCTGTTCAGAAAGCCATCATTGTGTCCTCCCGTGATTTCGAGGAAAGTCTTGGGCTCAGCGGCGGCCTCGAACAGTCGTTGACCATGTCGGTACGGAATGATCTCGTCCTGACGGCTGTGAACGATGAGTTTGGGAATACTGACGTGTGCGATCTTCGAGAGTGAATCGAAGTGCTGAGTGACCAAGAGTCTCACGGGAAGAAAAGGAAAGACATCTCGCCCGATATCCAAGGTGCTGGTGAAGGCGCTCTCGGTAATCAGCCCTGCGGCGGGAACCTGGGTTGCCAACTCCACAGCCACCGCAGCACCGAGCGATCTGCCAAACAAGACAACCCGATCCGAGTCGAACTCTTTGATGACAGGGTCGTAGACGGCGCGGGCAGAAGCGTAGAGGCTCGTCTCGTGAGGGCGCCCCGTGCTTTCTCCATATCCGGGATAGTCGAATATGACAACCGTGAGATTGAGATCATGGAAGATCCGTATGCTCTCCAGGCGATGGCCGATGTTGCCCGCGTTGCCATGACAGAACAGCAAGACCCCTCGACTGTTTTCTGCCGGCACGATCCAGCCTTCGATGTGACCTCCCTTGGAAGTCGAAACACTCAGCTGTTGGTAATCCAGCCCTATGTGACTCGGATTGGCATCAATTGTCTTGGTCGGAAAGTAGAGATTGCTGGACTCGAATCGTCGAACCGCCCAAAACAGAAACACCACTCCGCCAAGACCCCAGAGCAGAGCGTTCATCATCCTGCGTCCCTTCCTGGACTGAAGTCCTTTCAACATGAGGAAACCGCCCGCTGAGCTCGAGATGCTAAGGCAAAGAACCGTACTGAACAGGTATCATACCACAGGGGATCAGAAGCGCCTGCTGATCCCCGGCTCTAACCCTTCAGAATGCTCAGCCCTTCAATTCCTTAAGTGCCTTTGTTGCTCCCGGATGGAACACGTCCAGCTCGAGTGAGGTTTCAAATTGCACGCGGGCGGATTCAGTGTCTCCTTCCATGAGGAACAAGGTGCCATAGAGGTAATAGTGGTCTGCACTTCGCTCGACGGTGAGAATCCTCTCACAGAGATTCTTGGCTTGCTGACAGAAAGCCTTCCATGTGTCGTCGGGAAGGACTTCCTTTGCCGTTCGAGCAAGGTACTCAACGATTCCGGCACGCCGATAGAGAATGTTTGCCATCAGAAGATTCAGTTCATAAGGCTTTGCCATTTCCATGGCTCTGGCGCATGCTGCCTCGGCCTTTTCGTAGTTCTCCAGGGTAAACTGGATAACCGCAGGGGCGGGTTCACCATTGATGAGCCTTCGGCGAACCTCTTCATCATCAATGAAGTTAGACGTGTAATGCCCTTGAGCACGGTAGGCCTCTGCCAGCTGCTGATGAGACTCCTTGCGGTCGGGGCTCAGTTCGACTGCGCGCTGGGCATGCTTGAGCGCAGCATCAATATGGTCTGCCGCGTTGGTGGTATCGCCCTGGTCTAGTTCCTTCATGCCCTGCCTTGTGAGAAGCGAAGACATGTAGATGTGAGCAATAGCCGAAGCGGGCTGTGCTTGGAGATAACGGGTCAAGACCGCATACGCTTCTTCGAACTTCTCCTCCATGGTCATCTGCATGGCGTCGGCGAGTTCCTTGACCGAACTCGAACGAACAGACGCTCCCCATGGGTCAGCATTCACCAGGAGCACCAGGAGGACAAGCGCCGCAGCAAAGACTTTGAACTGAGTTTGCGTCATATTGCGGTTGCCGATCTGAGCCGTCAATGCCTGTCCCGCAAAGAGCGTCCAGATGGGCACGCTGGGCAGCCGAAACCTTGCCACAACAAAGAAGAAAACGAAGGATGCAAACTGCAAGAAAAGATACAGGTACAGAATGGACAGCCGACGCCAACGGGGCAGACTCATCGCAAGCCCGCACCACATGAGTGGTATCACAAGACCCGAAGGGAAGTAGAATCGCCCCAAGCGCCAGAAGAAAAGCATCTTCGGCACCGAATCTTTCGCATAGGAGTCAAAATCAATGTTGTTGGCACCCTCGAAAGAGGAGAAGAGAAAGTAGTATGACCGTTTGAGTGTCAACATCAGGAACCGACCGGGGTTTTCCTTGATAAACGTCGTCGCCTTGCGGGAGAAATACTCCGCGACCTGTCCGGGGCTTGGCGCAGGATTCTTGGTTTCATCAGCAACAATTCTAGTGGCGTCACTCTGCGTGAAATCCGGTCTTCCTGGGAGAATGGGCGACAAGCCATCGGCTTGCGGATTGTTGCTGACATGGAATGTCAGTCCACCCTGATGTGCGATGAAGATGAACTGCCCATAGCCGACTTTGTTTCGAACGCCGACAAGAACACCTGGAAGCAGTGCCAATACGACAGCCACAAGTGCCGGTCGCCGCCATTCTTCAAAAGCCAACCATCGTTTGGTGCGCCAGACCAGCCAGACGACCATTACGGGGAGAAAGGGCAGGATGTTGGCGCGGGTGATGCTTGACATCCCGAGACAAAACCCCGCCAGTGCCCACCATTTCATCGAAGTGTTGCCTTCCGCAAAGGTCAGCGACAGAAGCAGCACGAGGTTGAAGAAGACTTCCCAGACAGGCGAGAGCAGCTCATTGTCGAAAAAGAAAAGTGGCCCATAGAAGGCCATGATGATCCAGCCGATCCAGGCCACTCTTCGGGAGAATAACCTCTCTCCCAAACGAAAGGTCAGATAGCAATTCAGGCTGCCCAAACAACACTGAAAGAGTCGAACCATCATAATGTTCATCGTCGGTTTGAACACCATGTACACGAAGGCAAGAAAGAAGGAATAAAACGGGGGTCTGAAGAAACCGTCCGGTGGCGCAAAATCCCCGCTTACAATCGCAAGCGCCTGCTGGTGATACCAACTGGCATCCATCATCACAACCGTCCTGAACAGAGGATTGGGAAGCATGAACAGGAAGTGCAAAAGCCTGACCAACAGAGGCACCCCGATGAGCAAGGCTCCCATTCCCACTGGGGTACTCAAGAGATTTCCGATCTTCTGGGTCTCCAATGTCGGAGAGGTTTCGTATTGCGCGGTGGACGGATCCGCTTTGACAGGTGCGGGCTTGAGTTGAACGCTCTTCTTTTTCTTTGCCATGCGTTGCCCCCTCGTGCTATTGCGTGGTCTGGCGCCGAAGCGCGTACTGCAGGAAACAGAACGCCTCTCGAAGCATTTTCACCGCGAACCGCGGTCGCTTCAGTTTCCCCAACTGATACAGCACTTGCCTCGGCCTGAAGTAAAACTGCAAATATCCCTGCCGTTGATAATGGAGAAGACGTCCTTTTGTCAACCCCTTTGGAACATAGGACACAGAGGCAGTATTCATCTCATCCCAGCGCGGCGTAAAGCCCTCTTGCGAAACCACGGCTCGGAAAAGATCCGTTCCTGGAAATGGAGTGAACAAAGTGATCTGAATCTCATCGAGAGGCAGACGCTTGATCAGCTGAACCGTCTGCTCGAGAGACTGCTCGGTCTCGCCAGGCGTTCCCATCACGAAGAAACCTTTGACGCTCATGCCGGCGCCCTTCATCCGCACAACCGCCTGGCGGGCTTGCTCGACGGTGAACCCTTTGTTGAGCCGACTCAGAATGGCGTCATCCCCAGACTCAATGCCAACGGCCAGTTGCCAACAACCGGCACGTTTCATGAGTTTGAGCAGATCATCATCGAGACGGTCTATCCTTCCATCGCACGACCAACTCATCCGAAGATTCTCATGGATCATCGCTTCACAGATTTGGGTCAAGCGTGTCTTGTTGGCGATGAACAGGTCGTCATTGAACACAATGCTGCGAATGCCATGCTCATCGCGAAGTGTCCGGATCATTGCCATGACGTATTCGGCGCTATGTCCTCGGAAGGTTGTTCCAAAGACTGACCGATCGCAGAATGTGCATTGATGTGGACATCCACG
Organism: Candidatus Omnitrophota bacterium; assembly: GCA_029558215.1. Taxonomy (GTDB): domain Bacteria; phylum Hinthialibacterota; class Hinthialibacteria; order JAKQFZ01; family JAKQFZ01; genus JAKQFZ01. The sequence continues at coordinate 2,904 of JAKQFZ010001005.1, read as the reverse complement.
TGAGGTGATAACGGATGCTACGGGGAATACCCTGTATCGCTGTGCGGAGCTTCCATAGTGTCGAGACAGTCTTGGCAACAAGTCCCAGGCGGGCAACCCGAGACTGTCCAGATCCTTGATCAAGGCTCGTCGAGGGGTCACCCGAATCCCTGTTTCCTCTCTGAATACCAGACCGGCAATCCCCGACAACGCACGGCTGGCCATCCAGGCATCCAGAAGTTCAACGAGCGTTCTCTCGCCCTCTCCTACTACACCTGCGTCAAAGGACTGAAATTCCTTGAGCGTTTCTTCGGGCAGAGCACTGACATGATAGCCACCCACGACTATCCGGACAGTGGGTATTCTCTTCTTAATCTCACGAGCAAACTGACTGGCGTGAATGATGGAGAGTGTTGTCGCTGAGATACCGACAAAATCGGGGTTGAAGAGACAGACCGCATTGACCGCTTCTTCGAGCGACATCTCAAGCGCCTGACAATCGAGGATTCTTGTCTCATAGCCCGCCTGACGACAGGCGCTGGCAAGGTGACAGATCCCCTGGGGAATAAGTGATGTGGCCGTCTTGAGCAGTCCCCCAACGGCAGAGCCCTTGAGTGTGTCACCTGGGGGTGGAATACAAAGCAGTACCTTTCGTCCCTGGCGGACAGTGGAGACTATCGTTGAAGGTGTAATCATCTCTGAAGAACTCATTTGGTGCGCCAATCAAAGGACAGATTCATCCTACCACTTGTCCGACTGGATTGCGACATCATCTCGTTTGAAGTCCTGGGCGTGAACGTCCTTCATGATAGCGAAGGGGGCTGACGAATCGCTCGCCAGCCCCCTGGGTCATCCTTCTCGCTGGGGCTCCAAAGTCCCCTCAGCGAAGGCTCAACGTTGCGAACTAGGGTGCGGGCACCCAGTACCGCACGTAGATCATCGGCGGTGCAGAACCCTGTTCCTTGGAGTAGAACTTGTGGGCTCCATCGTCGGTCTCGTTGGCGGTGCTGTTGCGCACACAGAGTCCGTAGTTTGGAGTCGAGCCGTTCACCCAGCCTTGAACCACGCTCTTGAGACCAGCACTTGTCCACTCACGCCAGGTGCCACCGGCGACACCTGCAATGGTGAGCGAGCCAAGGCTCGTGGTATTGATCGAAGGCTGATCGTTCCAGCAGACAGAACCGGCAGCGCCGTTCTGTGTTCCCTCCGCCCAGCTGCTCGTCACACGGTAGATATCCACCACGTGGGACTGATCGCTGCTGGCGTGAGCCGCTCCAACGTCCTGATACAGGGCAAACTGCACTTCCTGAATCGTCGCGTTGGATGGAATGCTGGAAAGGTCAAACTGCACGAACGCCCGCTGCAAGCCGTAGCCGAATCCGGAGTAGTAGCCCAGCAGGAGTCTGTTGTAGACACCATAGTTGCGCGCCTTGTAATCATCATTGTAGTCACGCACATGGGTATCCTTTGAGGCCCCAATGTTGGTCTCATGCTCGACATACGAAGTCGGCGTTGCTGTGGGCGTCCAGGTCGGCGTGTTGGTCGGCGTCCGTGTGGGTGTCGGCGTCGGTGGGAAGTCGTACTTGATCCAAATCTTCGGTTGACCCGAAGCCATGTCATCCGAGTAGAACTTGTGAGCACCGTCGTCAGACTCATCCGCCACACTGTTGCGGATGCAGACACCGTAATTGGCGATGGACTTGTCCACCCAACCCTGAACCAGACTGGTCAAGGCTGAACCACTGAAGTCACGCCATGTTCCACCAGCAACTCCGTCAATGGTCAACGAAGCCTTGCTGGCAGTGTCAATCGCCGGCTGATCGTTCCAGCAGACGGAACCGGTAGCACCGTTCTGAGTGCCTTCCACCCAAGAGCCTGTCACGCGGTACAGATGCACCACGTGGGACTGGTTGGAACTGTCATGGGCCGCTCCAACGTCCTGATACAGGGAGATCTTGGCTTCCAGCACTCGCGCATTCGCCGGAATGCTTCCGACGTCGAACTGCGCGAACGAACGCTGGTGTCCGTATCCGAATCCGGAATAGTACCCGACCAGTAGTCGGTTGTAGATGCCATAGTTGCGCGCCTTGTAATCGTCATTGTAGTCGCGCACATGGGTATCCTTCGTCGCGTAGAGTTCCATGACCATGATGCCGGTAGGCGTATTGGTCGGGGTGCTCGTCGGCGTGAAGGTTGGCGTGTTGGTTGCCGTGTTCGTGAAGGTAAACGTCGGCGTCTGGGTCGGCGTGTTGGTCGCCGTCGGAGTATTGGTCGGCGTGTTCGTGCTGGTGGCCGTAAACGTCGGCGTCGCCGTCGGGTAAACCTGATACTTCACGTACAACTGAGGCGGATTGGATCCCTGGTTGTCCGAGTAGAACTTGTGGGAACCATCATCCGTCTCGGCGGTAGATGTGTTCATAATCATGACGCCGTAGTTGGTGTAAGTCCCGTTGCGCCATCCCTGAACCACATTCTTCAAGTTAGTGCTCGTCCACTCACGCCAGGTTCCAACTCCTACACCGTTGATGGTCAGCGAACCAAGGCTGGTTGTGTTGAACGCGGGTTGATCATTCCAGCATGTAGAACCAGCAGCGCCGTTCTTGGTGCCTTCTGACCAAGCGCCTGTGATTCGATACACATGCACGGTATGAGACTGGTTGCTGCTGGCATGAGAGGAACCCGTATCCTGATACAACCGGACTTTGGCTTCGAGAATCGTTGCATTGGATGGAATCGAAGAAATATCCCACTGCACCAATGCACGGTTTCTGCCATAGCCGAATCCGCTGTAATAGCCGATCAGGAGCCTGTTGAACACACCGTAGTTGTATGATTTGTAGGTGGAGTTGTAGTCACGGATGCTGGTATCCATAGTCGTGTTGATGGTGACCGCTACCCAGCTGGTCGGTGTTGCCGTCGGGGTAC
>JAKQFZ010000992.1 GCA_029558215.1 Candidatus Omnitrophota bacterium | reverse complement strand
CTCAGACTCCGACTGTGACTGCGACATCCACTTCCACTCAAACTCATACGGTCACGCAGACCCCGACCAACACTGTGACTCAGACTCCGACTGTGACTGCGACATCCACTGCCACTCAAACTCATACTGTCACGCAGACCCCAACCAGCACTTTGACTCAGACTCCGACTGTGACTGCAACATCCACTGCCACTCCTTCAGCAACTCCCTCGCCGACAGCCACTTTCACCGCTTCGTTGACACCCACCATTACGGCAACAGCGACCTCAACTCCAACGGTTACACTGACGCCAACAACGACACCAACCATTGATCCTTTCCTGGTGGATTCGGATGGAGATGGTGTCTCCGATGGAATTGAGAACCTGGCTCCGAACAATGGTGATGGAAACAACGACCAAACACCCGATAAATCCCAGGGGAATTTCGCCTCTCTGCCGAATGCAGTCGATGGAAGGTATGTGACCCTGGCCTGTCTGGAGCCACTTCAACTGAAGGATGTCACAGCGACAACTGTTTCTCCCATTGCACCACCCGAGGAACTGCATTTCCCGCTCGGCTACTTCCACTTCAGGATAAGCAACGCACCGAAAATGAGATTCCTGGTTGCGATGCTCCTGCCGGATGGCGTCACTTTCGACACCTACTGGAAATTCGGCCCACGACCAGGGCCAGTTGCTGAAGACTGGTATCAATTCGACTACGATAACGAGACCGGAGCAGCCTTTGCCTTCGAGGAAGGAATCGTCTTCCTGTGGTTCAAGGATGGAGCCCGCGGCGATGATGATCTGCAGGCTAACGGCCAAGTCATAGACATCGGCGGCCCCGCTTTAGGCCCGGTTTCAGTGAAAGACTGGATGCAGTATTAATGAGCTGAGAATCTCCCCTCTTCAGAAAGGCAGGCTTGTGCCCCAGGCCTGCCTTTCATGGGGAGGGGGATATCCAGCGGGTTATGAGCCGCAATGGCGGATCAGGCGGTTGAGCATCGCCCTCTTTGTCCTTCC
>JAKQFZ010000916.1 GCA_029558215.1 Candidatus Omnitrophota bacterium | reverse complement strand
TCGAGGAGCATGGTCTGCATCAGGTCAATATCCGTCCAGATGCCATGGGCATAGGCGGGAGCCAGCAGAGGAAGATCGACATCATGCTTTTTCATTTCCTCTTTGAGCAGAGGGTACACTTCCAAGGTGTCTTCGCTAGGCTTGTATGGACTGGCCTTTCTCGATTGGTTTCGAAGACGAACGCGCTCGACAGGGTCTTCGGGAATCTCGCGTTTCGGTTCATCGCTTGCCGGTTCCGACCTTCTCGGCTCGGGGGGACCTGGGATCAAGTAGATCATGTCATGTTCAAGAATCAACGCCAGATCGAGAGTATCCACGGCAATCTGACGCACGGCGTTCTTCCAACCTCGCTCGTGTACCAGCGTTCCCCATCGAGAAAAATCCCCCATGCAGGGACGTCCAAGAATCTGATCTGCAACAGGTGACAACAAGACGTACTCAAAGATCGGTGTGCGGTCGGGTGTTTCATGCCTGAGTGCTGCCTCGATGCGTTCACGCGAGTTCATTTACTGCTCCTTACTTATCACTCGAGTTGGCCGCGCCTGCGGGTGAAAGCGTCTTGTCCCGAGCCAACTCTGTGGGCCGAGACGCCCCAGTTGCTTTCCTTCACCGCACGAGTTCAATCTCACGCGATGTAGAACATGACAACAAGGATAACATCGTGTTATCATATATGGAACTGATGGTTTGCTGGAGTTGCAGATGAACAGACTGATCATTGGCGGAGCTCACTGGGTCTTTATTGTGGTGATATTTGGTACACTGATTTGCAGTTGTGGCCAACGCCACTCAGGCGCTTCCAGCAACAAGCCCCAGCCGACGTATCTACCGGAAGAGCCGATGAAGGTTGGAGAGAAGACTGTCACCGTGGAAGTGGCCAAGGATCCTTACGATCGTGCGCGTGGTCTGATGTATCGGGATGCGATGCCGGAAGAGCATGGCATGTTGTTTGTCTTCGACTATCCTGACTACCATCGTTTCTATATGAAGAACACCCGAATTCCCCTGACTATTGCCTTTATCACGGAAGACGGACGTATCATCAGTCTGCATGATATGGAACCGTTCAATGAAGATCCGCGCCATTTCCCAAAGGAGAAAGCCCTATACGCGTTGGAGATGAACCAAGGTTGGTTTGAGCGAAACAAAATCACTGCCGGGATGCGCGTACTATTTCCGCAAAGCCTGTCAAAAAGTGAGGACGACCAATGATCCCACGGTTGCATGTCCCTGATCTTACTGCAGGAAAGACACCGACTCTGCGAGAGGATCAGATCAGTTATTTGAGAAATGTGCTGAGGCTGGGGCCTCGGGATCGGGTTCGTCTATTCAGTGGCGACGGGCTGGATCATGAATATGAAATTCTCGCTCTCACTCGGCACGACCTCGAACTTGGTTTCATCAAGACAGTTCCTCTTGCCGTTGATCCAAGCCTTTCCACTACCTTGGTACAGGCCTTCTTGAAAGGTGAGAAGGTGGACGAACTGGTTCGCGACACCACGGCCTTGGGCGTTTCGGCGATCCGCTTGTGCGGTTCTGCAAGGGCAATAGGAAAGCCCTCCGAGTCCCGTCTCGATCGCTGGCAGCGCATTGCCGAGGAGGCCTCACGCCAATGCGGACGAACCACTGTGCCACGAATTGACATCGCAGTGCAGGCGGATATTCAGGATATTCTGGCCGAGACTCCCGTGCAGGACGGCAGAGCACGAGTGCTTTTTTGGGAAGGTGAAGGAGAGCGTCTTGAGCAGGCGTTTCCTCAGAATGCCGCAGTTGCCGAGCTGTTTCTCGCCGTCGGACCCGAAGGGGGATGGTCCGACAAAGAAGTGTCCTGCGCGAAGGACCATGGATGGAGCGTCGTTCGACTTGGCAGCCGCATTTTGCGCGCGGAACTGTTTCCCGTTGTGGCGTTGGCGGCGATTCAGGAACGACTTGGACTGCTCTAAGCCGGCAAGCGCTCACACAGGAGTGGGCATAGCACACGTCAGAGCACAGACCAGCGATGCTCTCGAAGACATTGGCCGAAAGGCGATAGATCGCGAAAACAGAACAGGGAGTTTGGAGCAGGAAAATGGAATTGGATACAAAGCGTTGTCCCAGTTGTGATTCTCCGGCCACTCTCGGCAACAGAATCTGTGATGTCTGCAACCAGCCTCTGGTCTCCGTATGTTCCAAGTGTGGACACGACGTGGTTGTGTGGAACGACCGGTGTTCTTACTGCGGCAGCGCAGTGGAACATCTCATTGAGAAGTCCAGTTCCAGGCAGAACGTGGAAACGCTGCGCCTTCAGGCAGAGATCAGAACTCTTGAGCAGCGGGTTCGAAGCAAGCCCGGGTGGTTGCTGGCGTCACTGAAGGCTCTGTTTCTCATCCTAGTCCATCTGCTGGTTCTCTTTGGCGTTGTTGCCGGAATTGGTGCAGCCGTATTCCATTTCTATCGAGCAGACATCGCTGAGTACTATCGAAGTTGGCCGATTCGGTGCAATATTGGGATCGGTGTTGTGATCGTTGTGCTTGTCGTTTACTCTCTGAGTCTTGTGGTGGCGAGGTTGAAGGCTCTGCGTCATTCGGTGCAGCGTGCGGGCGAGTCTTGGCTGAATGCGAAGAGGCGCTTGGAAGAAGCGCAGAAGATGCTCGAACGCATGAGGCAATGAGGCGATCTCGAAAAGATGTGATGAGGATGGCGGGAATGATGGGAAGAATACTGATGGCAACTGTCAGAGTCGTCGTAATCAGTCTGCTGGTGTCTGTGGGATTCCATAGTACCTATGTGCAGGCTCAGGTTTCTCTTTCGGCGAACATCTACGGTGTCCACAACTACGCGGGTGACTTGGTGGCGACGCTCAAGAACGGCAAGGGGTTCTATACGGTGGACATGATTGTAAGTGAGGCGTGGGCAAATGACGCCGGTTACCGAAGTGGCTACACCAATACGGTGAGAGAGGCTTTCAACAACGGTTTCACAGTCATTCTACGCATTGACTATCAAGTCAATCAGGTCTGTCCGCCGGAGAATGATTGGGTCGGGCGATACCACTTCGGAGAGCGCTGCAAGGACATTGTTCAAACACTGAAGGACTATTGCCGCATCTGGATCATCGGAAATGAGATGCAGGCGGGTTACGCCAATCCCATATCCAAGGAATGGTACACGACCTGTTTTGCTGGAGACACCAATGGCTGCTACGACAAGATTCACAGCGTTCAAAGTGATGCCATCGTCTGCTTTGGCGGCCTGGGTGGTTGGCCTGGACTGAAGTCCGAGCCGGACAGCGGTGTCAATTATCTTGATTATTTCTGCAAGAACTGCGTGGGCAAAGTAGACGGATTTACAGTGCATTCTTACGGAGGTCCCGCCAACCAGGCTCTTGGTGGCTCTTTGGATGATCCGAGGACATCAGATATTGGGAGTTTCGGTGCATATAAGGCATTCTGCGAAGTCATTTATGAGAATTTTCGAGGATCCAAACCTGTCTATATCACGGAGAGCAACACCTACTGGTGGATTGCGTCGCCACATCCCCCTCACAGCATGGATTCCTATCAGGCAGGATGGATTCAGAAGGCTTTTCAGGCAATCGATCAATGGAATCAGGCGAGTGATCTGAAGGTTCACGCCTTGTGCTGGTATTCCTATGCGCACTATGGTGTGTGTGACGGCAACGCAGGCGATTTCTGGCACAACGCCATTCAGCCAGGGCGCTGCCCGAGTGATCCGGAACTCGATCAGGCGCGTTCTGATTATCAATGGACGACCACCAACACGGACTACCGCTGGGACATCCCCAGCGACGGTACACTCAAGATTCAAGTCGAAAACTACAACAATAGTGTGCTCTGGGGAGACACCATTGCCACGGGATGGGAAGGCACCGACTACCACGATTCCGAACCGGCAAACCAAGGCGGTGGATACCGTCCTGACGGGGTGGATATTGTTGAGAACGGTGACTTGATCTATGTCGGTTGGACGGAAGCGGGGGAATGGTTACGGTACACTGTCGCAGGGGGAAAGAACACATGGTATCGAGTAGACCTTCGCTACGCCCGACAAGTGGCAGGCAACGGACAATGTCGCATTCTGGTGGATGGAGTGAACGCAACCGGAACGATCCTCTGTCCTTCAACGGGTGGATGGGAGTCGTTCAGTACGGCGAGCAGCCCCGCGTTCAGCTTGACCGACGGTGTTCATGACGTCCGATTGCTCTTCGATGGCAATTACCTTAATGCGGACTGGTTTGCCTTCGTACCAGTCGAAGAGCCAACGGCGACGCCAACCCGCACACCGACACCGACGGTCTCTCCCACGCGGACACCATCCCCGACCTCAACACAAACCAATACACCAACTCCAACTCGAACGGCGACACCAACGCCGATGCCGACCGCTCCGGCTTCGGCATCCAACTGGATGGGGTACTGACCGGCGGGTTAGCAAGCCGTGTTCTGCGCCACGCAAGCATTATCTCTGTATTCCTAAGAGAGGCATAAGTGTTCCCAAGACCAGGAATGCAAACCACAAAACGCTGAGGCCGATCGTAGCTCGTGCAAAGTTCTTACGCATCCGTTCTTTGCAGAAGCATGAATACGTCGCGCCGATCAGTGCCAGACTGAACACCGCGACCAGAAAGAGCAGTCCAAGGATAAGCCATTCATCAGGCTGAGCACGGCCCATCAGTCGGACGTATCCCGCATACTCAGAGACACAGTCTATCGCTCTTCCCGGGAGACTACTCTGATAGTTTGCAGACCAGATACTCAGTCCGAGATTTGAATACATCTCTTGCAGCCGGGGGAAAACCAGCAGGGAGTATAGGGTTGGTATCACCAGAACGAAAACTGCCACGGTGCCTACAAGCAAGCGGGTCTCTCGCGTTCGCTCAAGAGCCTTTGCGGATTGCTCGTCATCCCAAGGAGTAAGACTGCACAGGATGATGTACAGCAAGATCAAAAGCGGCGACAGCAGGATGGCTGCGGCAATGACGATACCGCGAACAACGACCACATCCACGTTGAGATACTCTGCCAGTCCGGCGCAGAGTCCTCCGACGACACCGTTTGACCAGCTCTTCCGGAGTCTTCCCCGCTTGGCAACGGTCTCTTCTGGGGTCTCTGGCTGTTTGGGATTTCGTGCCATAGCACGGGATAGTCGAAGGTAGTCCTCTTCCGAGACCTTTCCTTCATGAAACATCTGATCGAGCTTGTCCTGTGATGTAACTGCATTTGCTTCCATTCTCATAGCCTTTCTATCGCCTCCGCTGCTTCGGACGGCGTTATCTCGCCCTTTTCAAGGCGGTCAAGAATCGCCCTTTTGGCATCCTCATCGTCTCGCAATTTCTGATATCGTTCGATCAACCTGTCCAAACGACTCCGAATTGCGACATAACCGAAACCGGACTCCTCGGCGAGCGCCTTAATGCTGAATCCGGCCAGAAGATAGCGCTCGAGAAACTCCGAATCCTCATCGGAGAGTTGCGCAAATCGTGTCTGCCGAAAGCGACCTCGGATCTCCACACCGCAGTGGTCACATGCCATGGTGACAGGCCTCATTGGCGTCTTGCAGTATGGACAATCTGTTTGTTTTCTATCTGACATCATGGATGAAAAATATCTATTTTATAGAAAAAGTCAAGTATTATTTTGATATTGTATCTAATACCACAATAAAATTATTGTCTGGTTGATGTGAGTCTGCGTCCTTGTTTGTCTGTAACCCGAGCAACGCATGCCGCAAATTGGGAATTTCACCACCAGGAAATGTGGGCACCATGCCACGTTGCGAGGGATTCACGCCACGCTCTCAGCACAACTCCCTACATGCTGTTCTTGACCGGATCAAGACGGCGTTTCGTTACCGGAAATGGTTTTTCGGCAACTCGTGCCGGATTGAATCCTTTGATTCCCCATCGGAGCACTCGTCCAAGATAGGCAAAATTGACCGAGGCAACAAAGGGCAAGCCACTCAGAGCGCGGGGTCTGGTCATGTGGCGAACAAGGCGTCGGAGAATTCTCCATGGCTTGTAAAACTCTTGCGTCAGCCAGTCATGTCCCGCCTGAAGTGCTTCTGCGGACAGGCCTTCAGGCTGAAAAACAACGTGATGAAAGTCATAGTGTGCCCAGTCATGGTCAGTAATTTTGGACTGCATGGTCTGGTACTGTGGCGTTCCTGGAACGGGTGTAAAGATGGAGACCTGAATGGCATCAATTTGGAGTTGCTCAAGCACCTCAAGTGTTTTCTCGAATGTGCCCGGAGTATCGTAGCCCATTCCGAGAACGATACCTGCCTCGACACCGATCCCGTGACGATGGAGTTCGGATACGCAGTGCTGATACTCCTCAACCTGATGGCAGGTCTTGTTTACTGAAGTCAGATTCTTCTCTGTAAAGGTCTCCAGACCGACAAAAAGGCCAACACATCCCGCCTTTGCCGCCAGTACGATCATCTCCTTGTCCCTGGCGATTCCGAGCGTGGACTGAGTGACCCAGAGTTTGTTGAGCGGCTGCAGCGCACGAAAGAGACTCATGGCATACTCTCTGTCTGCGGTCAGGTTGTCATCCACGAAGATGAAGAAACGGTGCGGTATCTCCGAGACTTCCCGCGCCACCTCATCCACAGGTCTTTGGCGCTGTGTTCCGTGGTTGAATGCCGACACTGTGCAGAACGCGCACTGATGCGGGCAGCCTCGCGTTGCCTGCACCGCATGAACTGTCGCATAGTGCTTGCCTTTAAGGAGATGGTGCGGTGGATGCTTGAGGCCTGCCAGACCACGATCAACCCCTCCCTGGTAGATGCCGTGCATTCGACCTGCCCGTGCATCGGCTATGACCCCCTCCCAGATTCCTTCCGCCTCGCCGACAACAACAGCGTCGGCGTGAAGCAACGCTTCTTCCGGTAGAAATGTTGGGTGCATGCCACCGAGCACAACTGGCGTACCAAGAACGCGAAACCGATCTGCAATCTCATAGGCCCTTGGAGCCAACGCTGTCATGCAGGTAATGCCAACCAGATCAAAGGACTCGTTCCAAGGGATGTCCTCAACCTGTTCGTCCACCAGACGGACTTGGACGTCTTTTGGTGTCTCTGCCGCAACGCTCAACAGGCTCAAGAGAGAGAAACGAAATGTCTTTCCACTGAACCATCTCGACCTTCCAACGTGTCTCCATTTCCCACTCGCTGGCGCAATCAACAGAAGTTTCATGATTTTGACCTCCTCGAACACTCGCTTCTATCTGTATAGTCCTATATTGTTTATATATGAACTATAGTCTGAAAAGAAAGGGCACATCTGCTGTGGTGCCCTGTTTTCCTCCTCTATTGTTCCAGACCGCCGCGAATCTCAGCCCGTACTCGCTCCAACATGGTGCACAGTTCTTTCTGCTCATTCGGGGTGATGCAGTTCATCACACTATGGATTCTCTCGAAGTAGACCGGCTCGACCTTCTCGAGAATCCCTCTTCCCTTGGTTGTTAGGCGAAGAAGATTCACCCGACGGTCTTGAGGATCTGGGATCCTCTCCACCCATCCGGCACGCTGCATTCGATCCACAAGTCCAGTGACATTGGAACGGTTCACCAGCAGTTTGTCCGCGAGGTCGCTTTGGGTCATACAACCCTGGTGTGCCTGGTACCCGAGCAGGATGAGGACGTTCAACTGTGCACCGGTCATGCCGAAAGGCCGAAGGATTCGATCACCTTCCCGCGTCATCATGCCAGCAGTCATCAGGACGTTCAGAACTGCTTCATGTTCTCTGGACGCGATCGGCTTCAGATATCCAAGTTCTTTTGCCAGTGTCATGCGAGCGCTCCTTGCCTGAAGTGAGTCTCTTCATTTATTTGTGTCTATGTAGATTGTTAACGTATAAACTATAAATGTCAAGAGAAATTTTCTCTTTTTTGTGTTCGTTGTTTTCTGATAGGTTTTTTTGTACTCTTGGCAGGGAAATATAGTGTGTCTCTCTTGTCAACAAGACGGAGACCGTCAGGCGGGCTGGAGTGACTCAACCGCCTGAGGATGAAGAGGAAGACTTGTGAAACTGTTTGTGATTCTTGGAGTGTTTCTTATGGCTGTTGACGCATATCCTTCAGACAACCTGCTGCTTCCCGACCCGTTGAAAAGTGCAGAGGGGATGGTGATATCATCGTCAGAGCAATGGCAAGCCGTTCGCCGCGCAGAGATTCTCGAACTCTTCCGGACGCATGTCTATGGCCGAACACCAGTCGGAAGGCCTACCGATCTCCGATTTGAGACAAAGGAAATCACACCAACAGCACTGTCAGGTTCCGCAACGCTCAAACTCGTCAACATCAGATACTCCGGAGCCGGTGGAGAGGGGATGATAGAACTTTCTGTGTTCATTCCAAATGCCGTTCCCAAGCCGGTTCCTGGGTTTCTTTTGATCTGCAACCGTTCCAGAGAGAACATTGACCATACGCGAGAGAACAAAAGCCCGTTTTGGCCTGTGGAGTGGATCATTGAGCGCGGGTATGTGGCGGCTGCGTTCCTGAATGCGGATGTAGACCCTGACAAGGATGATGGATTTCAGGATGGTGTTCATGGGATATTCGACTCCAAGAATGTGCCAAGGTCACCCGATGCCTGGGGTACCATCGCTGCATGGGCGTGGGGAGCCAGCCGTGTGATGGACTATCTTGAGACCGATGAGGATGTTGATGCCACACGGATGGCGGCCATCGGGCATTCCCGCGGTGGAAAAACTGCACTCTGGTGTGGTGCTGAGGATCAGCGTTTCTCCATGGCAATCAGCAACAATTCCGGCTGCACTGGTGCAGCCATTGCTCGCCGGAAACAGGGGGAGAGCATCGAAGCCATCAACCGACGCTTTCCACACTGGTTCTGTGCTAACTATAAAGAATACAATGACAAAGAAGATGAACTCCCTGTGGATCAGCATGAACTGGTTGCATTGATGGCACCTCGGTTGGTCTACGTTGCAAGCGCAACCGAGGACAACTGGGCGGATCCAATGGGTGAGTTTTTGGCTTGTGTCCATGCGACGCCCGTGTACAGTCTGTTTGGGCTGACAGGTCTGAATACCGATGAGATGCCAAAGCCGGAACATCCTCTGCACGATGGTCATATCGGCTACCATCTTCGAACGGGTGGACATGGGCTGACCGAGTACGACTGGAATTGCTATATGGATTTTGCGGACAAACACTGGAAATGATCTGAACCCTGTCTTGGGAACCGCAGATTGTTGACAAAAGAAAGCATAACAATTAGTGTCTGAAACCGTTTAGATTTCAGGAAGGAAAGGAATGCTGGATGCCTGAGACCCTGAACAGAAGCAGTGAGTTCCTTCGCCGCGTCATGGCAACGGAAACGGGCAAGAAACTGGCTCGGTGTTTCGCCTGTGGTACCTGTTCTTCCGGTTGCCCTGTCCATGCGCAGAAGCCTGAATTCGATCCCAGGAAGATCATTCGGATGACGCTGCTGGGTTTGGAAGACAACCTGTTAAAATCTAAAGAGATATGGATGTGCAGCACCTGTTACACCTGCCGGGAAAGGTGTCCTCAAGAGGTTGGGTGTGCTGAGATCATCATCGAACTCAGAAACATAGCCGCTGAGATGGGATACACTCCTGAGGCGTTCAAGATGCAGATGGAAGCGCTTCGCAAGTTTGGCAGGGTCTATGAGATCGAGGATTTTGACAACAAGAAAAGGGCGAAGATGGGCTTGTCTGAACTGGAGACCAAAGCCCGAATCGAACCTCTGATCCCTGAGAAGGAGGAACGATGAAATCGGCGTTCTTTCTTGGGTGTACCATCCCCGTTCGGGCGCAGAATTTTGAGATGGCAACGAGAGAAGTTGCCAAAGCGTTGGGTATTGAGTTGGTTGATTTGCCGTCTGCCGGCTGCTGTGGCTATCCCGTCCGCTCCGTAGACGCCAAGAGGGCTCGGCTTGTTGCTGCTGCGGTTCTTGCAGATGCGGAAGCAGTGTCGGACTCCCTTCTGACCATCTGTACCGCCTGTACCGGTGTATTAACGGAGACCGCCCATGAGCTTTCGGAAGACGCCGAGTTGCTTACAGAGGTCAACGAGGAATTGGCGAAGGTCGGCAAGCAGTACCGAGGTACCGTGAAGGTTCGGCACTTTGCGCGGGTACTTTTCGAAGACGTGCCACCCGAGACCATCACCAACAAGATCACCGTTGATCTCTCCAACCTGCGTTTTGCCTGTCACTATGGATGTCACTATCTGAAGCCTCATGAAGCTTACAAGGAATTCGACTCTGTTGAAAATCCACAGAGTCTCGACAAACTTGTGCAGTTGACTGGTGCCCAGACCGTTTCTTACCTTGGCAAAAAGCGCTGCTGCGGGGGAGCCTGTCTCGCTGTGGATGAGAACCTTGCACTTGCCATCACCAAGGAAAAACTGGATACCATCAAGAAACAGAAGGCCGACGGAATCGTCCTGATCTGTCCGTTTTGCAGCATCATGTATGACACCAACCAGAAGAAGATCGAGAAGGACTTTGAGTCGGTGTACTCAATTCCCGTGCTTTTCTATCCCCAGCTTCTCGGTTTGGCGTTTGGCATGGATCCAAAGAATTTGGGTTTTCAGATGAATCGTGTGAAGACCAAGGAGTTGCTTGATCGGATTGCACAGCCTGTAAGTTCCTGACCCCAAACTGGGTCAGATCTGAATTGTGGAGACAAGGAAATTGGACACTTGTACGCAAGGGAATGTGGACTCGAAGGATGCCTGCTCGAGTCGGTGCGAATGTGCTGGCTCTGGTGTTGGTCTCTCTGCCCAGGGCTTGCACACGTTGACGCAGACGGATCAGATCAAAACAGCAACCACCGTGGGAAGCGTTATGGTCGTTGGTGGGGGCATTGGCGGTGTGCAAGCGGCGCTTGACCTAGCGGACTCGGGCTATCAGGTCTACATGGTCGAGGAGAAACCGAGCATCGGCGGTGTCATGGCACAGTTGGACAAGACTTTTCCGACCAACGACTGCTCCATGTGTATCCTGTCCCCAAAACTTGTTGAAGCGGGACGTCATCCCAACATTTCGATCATCACGCTCGGAGAGGTTCGGGGCATTGATGGGGATCCGGGAAACCTCAAGGTTCGCGTGAGAAGGAATGCCCGTTTCGTTGACGGTTCGAAGTGCACTGGCTGCGGTGTCTGCACCCAGAACTGTCCGGTCAAATATGAGATCTACACGGAACCGACACGAGTTGTCTCAGTGGAAATCTCGGAAGAAGACAAGGCGAAGGTTGATCCGATCATCCAAGCGCATCGAAACAAGAAGGGTCCCTTGATGCCTGTTTTGAAGGACATCAACCGCACCTATAACTATCTTCCACAGAACATTCTCAGGTATGTCTCGCAGGAAATGAGTATCCCCCTGAGTCTGATCTATCGGATCGTCACTTTTTACAGTGCGTTCAGTCTCGTGCCTCGCGGTCGTCACACAATCAATATCTGTATGGGGACGACCTGCTACGTTCGAGGTGCCGGAAAACTTCTGTCTGCCTTGGAAGATCAGCTCAAGGTTGCGGCGGGCGGTACAACAGAAGATCGCCGCTTCAGTCTGGAGACGGTTCGTTGTTTGGGTTGTTGCAGTTTGGCGCCGGTCATCACCGTTGATGGTGAGACTTACGGCAAGGTGGATCAGAACAAAGTCCTGGAGATTCTCGAGCAGTATGAGTAATGCAGCAAGAGTCACAGTTGATCTCGAGCAGATGAAGCAGTCTGGGATGGCGAAGATCTATCCCGACCGAGTAAAGGTCTCCGTCGGTATGGCGACCTGTGGTCTGGCAACAGGTGCGGGGAAAGTCTATGACGCTCTGAAGCGTAAGATTGAGGAGACCGGTTCGGATATTGTTCTTTCCTCATCCGGATGCCTTGGATTCTGTGAGATGGAGCCGCTTGTCTGCGTTCAACGTCCCGGGAAACCGAAAGTTGTCTACTCCAATTTGACCGTCAAACAGGTGGATGATTTTTTTGAGGCTCTTGTTGACGGTAAAGACAAAGAAGACTGGGTGTTGTGCCGTATGGACGGTGATGAGATCATCGTCGAGGATTCCTGCAAGGCGCTTGGTGAAGACGCCGCCGCAGGGAGATATACCCCCTATGAGCAGCTGCCTTTCTTCAGCAAGCAGTTGAAGATCGTCTTGCGCAACTGTGGCTTTATTGATCCTGAAGACATTGAGGAGTACATCGCCCGGGGTGGGTATTCTGCGTTGAAGAAGGTTCTGACTACGATGACGCCCGAACAGGTCATCGAGGAGATCAAGAAATCCGGTCTTCGTGGACGTGGTGGTGCTGGATTCCCAACGGGTTTGAAATGGGAGTTCTGCCGTAAGGCATCCGGTGACGAGAAATACATCATCTGCAATGCGGATGAAGGAGATCCCGGTGCCTACATGGATCGAAGTGTTCTCGAAGGAGATCCGCACTCAGTCATCGAGGGTATGCTCATTGGAGCCTACGCCATCGGCGCCCAGGAAGGCGTTCTCTATGTGCGAACTGAGTATCCCCTTGCCATCGAGCGACTCAAGACTGCCATTGAGCAGGCTACCGAGTATGGTTTTCTCGGAGACTGCGCACTCAAAGACGGGTTCTCGTTCACTTTGAGTATCCTGGAAGGTGCGGGTGCCTTTGTCTGCGGTGAGGAGACTTCGCTCATTGCGTCCATTGAAGGCAAGCAGCCCGAGCCAAGGCCTCGACCGCCTTTTCCCGCGCAGTCAGGGCTGTGGGGCAAACCGACTAACATCAACAATGTCGAGACATGGGCAAATATCCCCGTTATCATTGCCCGTGGTGCAGATTGGTATGCCAGTATCGGTACGGAGAAGAGCAAAGGCACCAAGGTCTTCTCGCTTGTCGGTGCTGTGCGTAACACGGGTCTCATTGAAGTGCCCATGGGGACTTCACTGCGAGATATTGTCTATGAGATCGGTGGCGGGATTCAAAAGGATAAGAAACTGAAGGCGGTTCAGACGGGGGGACCGTCCGGGGGATGCATACCAGCAGACAAGATAGATATGTCCGTGGACTACGAGCGTTTGGCGGAGTCGGGTTCCATCATGGGATCGGGTGGCATGGTTGTCATGGACGAAAGCAACTGCATGGTTGACATTGCGAAGTTCTTTACGTCCTTCACCTGTGAGGAATCATGTGGTAAATGCACGTCCTGCCGCGACGGGTTGGACGCGGCATTGCAGATTCTGACCAAGATAACCGATGGCGAAGCGGATGAGAGTGATCTGGTGCTGCTGGAAGAGCTGTCCCATGCGATCAAGGACGCCTCTCAATGCGGTTTGGGAACCACAGCTCCCAATCCCATTCTGAGCACGCTTCAGTATTTTCGCGACGAGTATGAAGCGCACGTCAGGGAAAAGAAGTGCCCAGCGACGGTCTGCAAGGCATTGTTTCAATATCGAATTGACACGGACAAATGCAGGGCTTGCGGCAAGTGCAAACCCAAGTGCCCGACTCAGGCGATCGAAGGAGAAAGAAAGGTTGCGCATACGATTCTCATCGAGAAATGTACCAAATGCGGTATGTGTTTCGATGTTTGTCCCTTTGATGCAGTCATAAAGGTCTAGAATCATGGAAGACAAGAAACTTCTCACCGTGGAGATAGATGGAGCGCAGGTTGAGGTTCCCGAAGGAACGACGATTCTTGAGGCTGCCACCAAACTGGGCGTTCACATTCCCACACTTTGCTATAACAAGACACTCTCCGCGTATGGAGCCTGTCGGCTCTGTCTCGTTGAAGTCACACAGGGAACGAAGACCGATCTTCGAACTTCCTGCAACAACGTGGTTCTTCCGGGGATGCGCGTGCAGACGGCAACCGAACGGGTTCAAAAGACACGCAAGATCATGATGGAACTTGCGTTGTCTCGCTGTGATCATTCCGAGAAGATTCTCGAACTCGCCAAAGAGATTGGTGTTGAGAAAACGCGTTTCGCCAAGAAGAAGGACGAGTGTATTCTGTGCGGTCTTTGCGTTCGAATGTGTGAAGAGCGCATGGGCAAGAGCGCCATCGGTTTTGCGCACCGCGGTATGGAACGCAAGATCGTGCCGCCCTTCGATATGGAAACCGATGTCTGCCAGACTTGTGGTGCGTGTGTTTCGATTTGCCCGACTAACACCATGAAGTTTGAGACCTTCACGGTGAACAAGCCTCGTCCCATTCGTGCAGAGTTCGATGTTGAGCTGAAGAGTCGCTCACCGATCTATATTCCCTTTCCGCAGGCGATGCCGAACTGGGCGCGTATTGACAAGACAAAGTGCGTTCATCTGCAGACCGGAAAGTGCGGCATCTGCAAAGAAGTCTGTGAAGCGAAGGCCATTGACTACGATCAGGCCGATCAGGAAGAGATTCTCAATGTAGGAGCGATGATCCTAGCGCCAGGTATTGAGGTTTTCCAGGCCGACAAGAAAGAGGAGTTTGGCTTTGGGCACATGCCCAATGTCGTCAGCTCACTTCAATTCGAACGCATTCTGTGCGCATCAGGTCCCTTCAGCGGTCACGTTGTTCGACCCTCGGATCACAAGGAACCGAGACGCATTGCGTTTCTACAGTGCATCGGAAGCCGCGATTCCAGGTGTGGTCGGGATTACTGCTCTTCAGTCTGCTGTACCTATGCAACCAAGGAAGCCATCCTTGCTCGTGAGCACTGTCCTGAAGCGGAACTCACTATTTTCGGCATGGATTTTCGGACGCACGGCAAGGAGTTCGAGGAGTTCATGCTTCGTGCTCAGAACGAGAGTGGAGTCAGGTATGTGCGTTCGCGTGTTCCGGAAGTGGACGAAGATCCCGAAACGCACAATCTGTTTCTTACTTACGAGAACGAAGTTGGCCACACCGTTCAGGAAGAGTTTGATATTGTCGTTCTCTCCGTTGGTCTTGATGTTTCCAAAGGGGTTAAGGAACTTGCGGAGCGCCTGAATGTCGAAGTAGATCAGTTCGGATTTGCCAGAACTGACGAACATCATCCGCTGTTGACCAGTCGCGCGGGAGTTTTCGTATGTGGCGCTTTTGAGGCTCCCAAAGACATTCCTGAAACTGTCATGCAGGCATCGGCAGCGGCGGCGGCGGCTTCGGAGATTCTTCACGAAGCGCGAGGAACCATGGTCGTCCGCAAGGAATATCCTCCTGAACGCGATGTTCGTTTCGAGTCTCCACGAATCGGCGTCTTCGTCTGTTCCTGCGGTTCCAACATTGCCGGAACCGTGGATGTGAAGGCAGTTACTGAGGCCGCGAAGTCTTTCCCGGGTGTGGTCTGGGCTGAGAACTCGATCTACACCTGCTCTCAGGATGCCCTTGTCACCATCAAAGAGCGTGTGAAGGAACACAATCTCAATCGGGTGGTTGTGGCCTCCTGTTCCCCTCGGACGCATGAGAGGCTTTTTCAGGAGAATATCCGTGAGGTCGGCCTCAACCGCTACCTTTTTGAGATGGCAAACATCCGCGATCACTGCTCCTGGGTGCATCGGGACAATCCCCAAAAGGCGACAGAGAAAGCGACGGATCTCGTTCGTGGCGCTGTTGCCAAGGTTCGACTTTCGGAGCCTCTTCCGACGCAGTACTTTGACATCAACAAAGCCGCCCTTGTCATTGGTGGCGGTGTCGCAGGCATGAATGCCGCGCTCTCGCTGGCTTCTCAAGGTTTTGAGGTCACTCTCGTCGAGCAGTCCGGTCAGCTGGGCGGACTGGCGCGTCGAGTTCATCACACCATCGAAGGCATGAACGTTGCAGAGTATCTCAACGATCTTGCACAGCGTATTGAGAAGGAATCGAACATCACTCTTCACCTCAACACCCAGGTGAGCGCCGTCTCTGGCAGTGTTGGCCACTTCAAGTCAACTCTGTCCGGCAGTGATGGCAGTGAACGCCAGTTCGAGCACGGAATAATCATCGTTGCGACAGGGGCACGAGAGTTGGAGACTCGTGAATACGGCTACGGCAGCCATCCGGCAATTATGACGCAGATGGAATTCGATGAGAAAATGGTGCGGGGAGAAAGCCTCGATGCCCTCAATGATATCTACATGATTCAGTGCGTGGGCTCTCGATGTGACGAGTATCCCAACTGCAGCCGAGTGTGTTGTGCCGAAGCGGTCAAGAACGCGATTGCCATCAAGACCCGGAAACCCGAGGCCAATGTAACTGTTCTCTATCGCGACCTGCGCACCTACGGCATGATGGAGCAGGATTACCGCAGAGCCCGTGAGATGGGCGTGCTCTTTGTTCGCTTCGAGAAAGACAAGCCTCCTGTTGTTTCGGTGACAGAAACAGGGCTATCCATTCGGTTCCACGAACCGGTTCTCAATGCGGAAGTACAATCACCTGCCGATGCGATCATCCTTTCAGTAGGTGTGCGTCCCAATGAAGGCAACAAGAGCGTTGCCCCGATGCTCAAGGTTCCTCTCACAAAGGATGGATATTTCTTTGAAGCGCATGTGAAACTGCGTCCGGTGGACTTTGCCACCGATGGGATCTTTGTCTGTGGTATGGCGCATGGGCCGAAGCTGATCAAAGAAGCTGCCATCCAAGGCCTGGCGGCTGCGTCTCGTGCGGCGACAATCCTCTCAAAGGACAAGATGGAAGCTCTGAGTATCGTCTCTGAGGTGGATCCGCGTGTGTGTTCGGGATGTCGTCTGTGCAACACCGTCTGTGCCTATGACGCCATCTCGTATGATGAGACCAAGGGTGTCAGCGTGATCAATGCTGCGGTGTGCAAGGGCTGTGGCACCTGTGCGGCCAATTGTCCGAGCGGTGCAATCACACAGATGAATTTCCGCGATGATCAGCTCTTCGAACAGATTGCAGCGATGCCCCGTGTTCAGGAGCCAGGTGAAACATTCGAACCGAAAATCCTGACATTCCTGTGCAACTGGTGTTCATACGCCGGTGCTGATCTGGCAGGAATCGGCAGAAACC